>DAOVRE010000130.1 GCA_030628305.1 Candidatus Heimdallarchaeota archaeon
TCCCTAGTAATGTGACTGCATGAACAATTACACATCTGTCTAACTGGAGTTGATTATTTTCAGCGTTATTTTCTAGGTTTTTTACTATTTTTAAAATTTCTTTAGCAGTTTTGACGGGGTATCTACCTGCAGCCCAACCGACTAAATCACTTTTGTGACCAACTTTTCTCTTGTGTCTTCTATATGGAACTGAAGATTTTTTCTCGATGACTGCTTCAAGATAATCAACGCACTTGTGAATTGTCATACCTTTAATTGTATTGCAAATCTCCCTTGCTGCTTTTCGACTAACATCAATGCCTCTTGCTGAAGCTTTTGCTGATCTATCAGGATCTGTTTGAATGGAATATTTGTAAGTTGGCAATCTTAATTCTCCTTTCAGCTATCTTGTTTATACTCTTGACTAATTAGCGGGTAAGAGCATAATTTTTAAGGTTTGTTTTTTCACACTTATTATATTGACAAACGCTTGTGTTCCCGTAATTCGACTGATATATTTTTGTATAAAACGATTTGCTTTGTTGAGTAGGTTCTAACAAATGGGAAAAAACAGAGAAAAATAGCGATTAGAGGGAAATAATCAACTCTTCTCCATTTGCCAAAGAGAACTTCTTGGACTTTGAATCCAACTCACTTTCTTCAGAACTTATCTGATTAACTATATGCATTGCTTTTAGGTCTAAAACAAATGCTTCAAGACTCTTGGGAAATAGGGCTTTATTGATTGGTGTGTTAAGAGGTAACTTCATATCCTTCTTAAATTTCCAAATCAGAGAATTTGATTCAAGTAGTATGTCTGTTAATTCTGTAAATTTTGTTTCTGTGATTATTTTCTTAGGATCTGGAAATTCTTCTATATGAACTGTTTTACCATGTAATCCTCTATAAATGAAATCTGTTACAAAGGGGACTAAAGGTGCAAAAGCTTTGATTATTGTATTCAAGACTTTATGCAAAGTATAATGAGCTGCATTTTGCTCTTCTTCACTGAAAGCTTCATCCCTGTTATATGCCCTTCCTTTTACCATTTCAATGTATTGAGAAGCAAAAAGGTCAATTGTAAATTTTCTCAATGCTTTTGCGGGAACGTTGAAATCATAAACATCATAACCTTGAATAGATTCCGTGATTGTTTGTGATAATTCTGAGAGAATCCATTCATCTGTTGGTTGTAATTTCATTTCACCATTATCAGTTGAAGGAAACGAGCTAACAAATCTAGCAATGTTGTAAACCTTGTTTATAAATTTAGAAATACCTTGTAAGCGTTGTTGATTGAATCTGATGTCAGACCCGTGACTAGCTTCTATTGCACCATACATTCTAACAGAATCTCCACCATATTTCTCAATCATTTCTTCGGGATAAATTGCAGTACCCTTACTTTTTGACATTTTTTCTCCTTTTCTGTTTACAACATGACCAGAAATCCAAGCATGATTAAAGGCGGGCTTATCGTAAAGCTGATGACCTCTTAACATTGTATAATGAAGCCAAGTTCTTACAATATCCTTGCCTTGAGGTCGAATATCACAAATATAGTCTCTAGAGTTTAGTTTATTGAATAAATCATCATCTCTTTTATTGTGGGGATGAAGACTAATGTAGATCTCACTTATTGATGAATCCATCCAAGTGTCAAATGTTCGTATGTCGCCCTCAAATCCCTCGGAAGCACCACAATTATGGCATATGTCAAACGGTGGATTATCTTTCCAAGGTTGGTAATAAGGTCCAGGTTCAGGAAGGTTGGGTTGATTACACTTTTTACAATACCAAACTGGTACTTCTGTTCCATAGTATCTTCTTCTGCTTATTGGCCAATCAATTGATACTGTATTTAACCAATCCATCCATACTTTTTTCATAAAGTTTGGGAAAAACTTCATTGTGTCAGCATATTCTTTCAATTTGGGTAGATATTCTACTTGTTTTAAGTAATATTCAGGCATAGCTAGAAATTCAACATCATTTCCACATCTTGAACATGTTGGAAAATTATGTGCTGCATCTACTTTCTGAAGGATGAATCCTTGTTCTTCCAATTGTTTGGCTATTTCTTTTTTAGCCTCTTTAACTTTCAATCCCTTAAATTCAGGAACAACACCTGTAATTTCCCCATCTGTATTTATGATTGTTTTTGGATTGATTTTAAGTTCTCTGAATATCTGTACATCCCCGGAATCACCATATGCGCAAACCATTAAAATTCCTGTTCCAAACTCCATTTTTGCATAATGGTGAGGTAGAATTGGTATTTCATCCTCAAAAATTGGAGTAACAGCTGTTTTTCCTTCTAAGTGTTTGTATCGACTATCTTTTGGGTTATAAATTACAACCCCAATAGCCGGAATAAGTTCCGGACGAGAGGTAGAAATAATTAATTCCTCTCCTGTTTCTTTTATTTTGAACTTTATGTCGTACAGGATATGGGAACCAGATCTATAATCTATCTCATTATCTGATATGGTAGTTTTACATCTAGTACAGTAATTATTTGGTCTATTATCTTCATAGATTTGGTTGTCTTTAAACAGTTTAATGAAAGTAGACTGTGTGAGTGCCCTATATTGTTCTTGATCAGTTTTATACACATCATCCCATTCAAATGAGTTATTGCTGAAACCAAGTATTCTACAGATGTTTAAAATCATGTCACCTACTCTATCCAAAATCTGTTTGCACATAGCTAGAAATTCTTCACGTGGAACATTGTGCATAGAAACCTTGAATTCTTTTTCAGCTTGAACTTCGATAGGTAAGCCATTGCGATCTAAGCACATGGGAAATAAAATTTCATGACCTTGCATTCTCTTATAACGTGCAATCATATCGATACCGCTATAGTGAATCGCTCCCCCCATGTGCCATGGAGCATTTGCATAAGGCGGAGGTGTATCTATGCTAAAAATCGGCTTACCCGATTCTTTATTGAAATGAAATAATTTTTCTTTTTGCCAAGTATTAAATAGATTAATATCTTGTTTCTGTGGGTCATATGTCCGTTCTGGCAATTTAGGGTCACGCTTACTCAATTAACTCACCTTGACGTAATTGACGATTGTTCTTAATTTAAAAATTGAGTGGTAACTAACTCAAATTATCTTTCGTCTTCCTGTGATAATTTCTCTGCATTGATATTAAGAGATTCGCTAAATATTTCTAGCTAGAAAACAATCTGTCTGCTAAAGAATGTCCATTTGTAAGGTTGGTGCTTCTTCTTTTCTATCCTCTGGACCTCTAAAATAGGATAAAATTGCTCCAACAGCTGTAATTATTGCAAAAATAGCAAACACCCATTTTAACCCTATTACATAATTGCTTGGAGCAAAAGGATCTAATCCATTTGTATTGAAAAGATAAGAAGTTACAAATGTTAATATTGCAGTTGACAGAGCAATTCCCAAGTTAATAGCTACACTTGTTGTCAACCCTAAAAGACCGCTTGATATACCCAATTTTTCTTTCGGCGTTGCTGACATAATAGAGTTTGCATTAGGTGATTGGAATAAACCAATACAGGCTCCAATTATTGTAGAAATTACCCCATATAGCCAAGTTGGCGCACTTGCTGAAATGAATATAGCTAATATTCCTAAACAAATAGCTACACAAAACATGGCTATTGTACAAAGATATCTAGCATCGATCGTGTTAGATAGTTTGCCTGAAATTACTGCGAACATAGCCATTCCTACTGGCAATCCTGCAATTATTAAGCCTGCTTGAATTTCGTTTTGAACGATAGCTAATGATAATAGAAAAAGATTAACATGATATATAATAACAATATATCCTTGATGTTTGGTTATAGCAGTGAATAATCCAATTGAAATTTTCCTGTTCTTAATTAGCCTAAAATCAATTAAAGGATTTGGAGCTCTTTTTTCCCAAAGAAGAAATGCGGGAATAAGTAGAACACTCATTCCTAAACAAACAACAGCCCAGATATTTGAGTTTGACAATTCAATATCCACAAAAAAGCTAGCGCTTAATATTAATGATGATAGAAATGCTGCAAGCAGTATAGAACCTAGATAATCCGCCTTCCTGCCTTCTTCCAAAGGTTTTGTTTTAGGTAGATTCAAATGTACCATTATGAAACCCACAATCCCAATTGGAACATTAATAAGAAAAACCCCGCCTACTTCCCAATATTGACCGATGACTGCTCCAAGCACAGGTCCTAATATTACTGAAATTGATATTAGTAAATTATTGAATCCAACAGCTGTTCCTCGATTCTTTTTAGTGGTAAACTTAGTTACTAACGCCATACCATTACTTATCATGCCTGTTGCCCCGAAAGCTTGAATAATTCTAGCAAAAATCAACCACAGAATAGAACTCACAAAAAATTTCAAAGCAAGATAACAAAATAGTGAACCCAAAGTAAAAATAACCATACCAACTTGAAAAACCAATTTGTTACCATACTTATCTCCTAAGTCACCTGCAATAACAGTAAACGCCATCATCACTAACAGATAAGCTAATACTATCCATTGAACGATGTTTGGAGTTACGCTATAGAACTCTTTTATCCGATTTGTGATAATAAAAACAATTGAAGCATCTAGTGTCGCCATGAAAGTTCCTATCCCTATTGAACTAACAAGTTTAATAATCGGAACTTTCGGAGAATCATCAGTTGAAATTAGAGAGTTAGCATTTGTAATCATTTTCAAGTAATCATTCTATTCTCAATGGAGGGCTCCTAATAAAAATTGTGCAAAATAATTAAGAAAAGAGAATATATTACAAAGAACAATTAGAATTTAAATAGTAAAAAAACCATCATTGTACGATGACATGATTGTGGTTTCCAATGGATCAAGCAGAATATATTAACCATCCTCTGATTAAACCTGATAAAATTGAAGCGAGATTGTACCAACAGACATTATTTGCTTCATGCGTTAAGGAAAATTCTTTGGTTATTTTACCAACGGGTTTGGGTAAAACAATCCTTTTTATCATGATCGCTGCACATCGCATTCAGAAATTTCCCGAGGGAAAAATTGTATTTTGCGCCCCAACTAAACCACTACTTGAACAACATGAACAAACTACTAGATCTTCTTTAAATATTGGTTCAGATAAAATCATACAAATCTCTGGTCAAACTGATCCCAGTACAAGAAAACAAATCTGGGAAGAGGGACAAGTATTCATCTGTACACCTCAAACTATTCAAAACGATATCATCCAACGTAGAGTGAAACTTGAAGATTTCGTTTTTATGTGCCTAGATGAAGCTCATAAGGCTGTTGGTGACCATAGTTACGTTTTCATTGCAGAACAATATAACTTGAAAGCAAAAAATCCTCTTCTACTTGGTATCACTGCAAGCCCAGGTGCTAATATTGAAAGAATTGAAGAGGTACAAGAAAATTTGAAGACTTTCAATGTGGAAATGAGAGATGAAAGCTCTGATGATGTTAAACAA
>DAOVRE010000091.1 GCA_030628305.1 Candidatus Heimdallarchaeota archaeon
AAAGAATTGAAGATAACTATCAACATCTTCTATCTTGAAATCTTTTTCTACAGCTTGTTGAGTTAAGATATCTATTCTATGTTCTCTTTGTCCTCCTGTAGTAAGCTCTTGTCCCTTGTATAGTAAATCAAATGATTTGGTTAATCTTTGATCTTTATCGTCTTTCATGGTATAAAACGGTCTTACGTCCCATGGGTATTGGTCGACGAAGACGAAATCCGATTTGTACTTCTCTTTGACATATTTACCAATTATTGTCTCAGCTTCAGCATCTAAATCTTCGTAAAGCTCTAATTCTTTACCTTCAGATTGTAGAATTTCATTACATTCTGGTATAGAAAGAATGGGCCATTCCTTTGGTTGGCTGTCGATAAACACACCTAATTCCTCAAAAGCTTGAGTTTTATCCTTCTGTACTTTTTTAAGAGCATAACCAATGACACCTTGTAAAACATTCATAATGTCTTTTTGATTATCAATGTATGAAATTTCAAAATCAATTGACGTGTATTCACATAGATGTCGTGATGTGTGATGCTTTTCAGCTCGGAATGCTGGTCCAATTTCAAACACCCTCTCAAATCCTGCTATTAACATCATTTGTTTGTAAAACTGTGGTGATTGTGCAAGGAAAGCCTTTTTCCCAAAATACTCTATTTCAAAAACACTAGCTCCGCTTTCTGTTGCTGATCCTACTATTTTTGGGGAAAAGAATTGCAAATAGTTATTTTTCATGAAGTATTCTTGAATTGCATAAGCTACAGCGCTTTCAATCTCAAATATTTGTGCAACTTTTCGATCCCTTAAATCTAGATAACGATAATCCAGTCTTTTGTCGATGTTGGTTTCAATTTTATCACCAATTGCAATAGGATACTCTTGAGCTCTTTTGTTTAGAACAATTATTTCTGAAGGTAGAATTTCTTTGCCTTTTGGAGCTGATTTATTCTCAACAATAGTCCCTTTTACTGCAATGATATCTCCTTCTTGGTAATCAATTTCAAATACTTCAGGAGTCACCTTTTTCTTTGGAAGAACTATTTGCACTAATCCTGTCCTGTCTTGGAGTTGAATGAATTTTAATCCACCAAGGTTTCTAACTTGCTGAATCCAACCTGCAATAAAAATATCTTCTAGTCCATCAATGAAAATTTTCTCAACTGGTATCTTTTTCTGAAGGTTCATGTTGCAATCCTCAATATTTTGACTGATTTTCCGCAATTATGTTAAAAAAGTTTCAGTTCTGAGTAGAACTTGCTTTTAAAAACAATATTTTTGCCAATAAATCACCCTCATAGAAAAAACATTATTTAACATGTAAGAATAATAGTCTTTAACGATGTCTTCAAAGAAAATTGTTTTGAAATTGGGTGGATCTGTTTTTTACAAAGAAAATATGGTCTTAGAAGTTGATAGAGTTAAGGAGATTATTTCTATTATCAATACACTCCACGACGAAGGTAATGAAGTAGCAATTGTTGTTGGAGGAGGTAAACTAGCACGAGTGATTATTCAAGCAAGTGATGTGCTTGGTCATGTGAATACTATCAAGGATATGTTAGCTGTAGAATCCACAAGAATCCATGCACTATTAATAATTGCCTCGTTGAAAGATAAAGCATACATGCTAGTTCCTCGCTCATTTGAAGAGGTTGGTAAGGCACTGTCTTCAGGTAAAATTGTTGTTACAGGGGGATTTCAACCAGGTCAGTCTACAAATGCAGTCTCAGCTTTGATTGCAGAGTATTGGGGCGCCGATCTTTTAATCAATCTAACAGACGTGGATAAAGTCTATGACAAAGATCCTAAGAAACATCCTGATGCAAAACCACTTGATACAATGACAACAGATGAGTTCATGAAAATTATTACCCAACAAGATGAAGAACCAGGTATATACAATCTTTTTGATAGAGTTGGTTGTGAGATAGTTCATCGATCTAATATCAAACTTATTATAATAAATGGTTCCGATCCTAAAAATATCCTGAAAGCTGTAAAAGGTGAGACGGTAGGAACAGTAATTCATGGCTAGAAGGGTTTGGAAGTTTAATCTCCCTACAATTTTTTTTGTTTAATATTCATCGTACAATTTGTATCTGAGTATTGCAGCGATTCCACCAAAAGCACCATATAACATCGCCCCGTCTTCATGAGCCGTTGAAATTACTTCTAAACGAGCTCCAGTGTTTTCAGCTAATTCATTCAATTCTGTAATGAGATCGGTTTCTTTTCCGATAAAAAGTTTTGATTCAGCACATTGAGGACATTTTCTATCTGAGATTTTTTTGGAGAAATTATTGTATTCTTTTGTTCTAACAGATTCAGTAACTGAGTAATCACAACCATCACAATTTATTTCCATATTAACGCGATCAACATCGTCACTTACGAGAACGATCTCAACTGCAGCTTTTTCTAAAGCAATTTTTACTTGTTTCTCACCATAAGTTGCTAAACCAGTATCCTTTCCAAGGTGCTCCAAGAATTTTTTCATCAAAACTCTTTCCTTAACCAACTCGAAATCAGATAATTTGTCTTCAGCCCTTTCTAAGAGTTCTCGTATGCCTACTTCACCTGTATAACCCACGTCGAAAATTCCTATCACTTTTTCTCGTAACCGATAATCAATTTCCTTGCTTTCTAAGAATTCTGTTTTAGAAAGCGCCGGTCCCCCAACAACAATTCCTTCAACTGGAAAGTCTTCTAGATAGATTTTATTCATCATTTCCGAGACTTTTCCATACCATCTTTGGGCGGCTTCTTCAGTTAATCTTTGAAAACGTGCCTGTGACTGACCACCCATTTTGTGTTTGCCAGGAACATTTGATTCTTCATCTCTAATAATATCAAGTCGAGGACCTTGAACTATGGCTAAGGTGGCACCACCTCTAGCTACTAAAGCTAGGCCATATCTTGTTTTACTTTCTAACATCTCTTTAATATGATTTATGTGAAAAACATTATCACAGAGATACAATTTTATCGAAACTGGTTCTGGTGGGTCAATCATAAAGAATTCCACCTTATTACCTTGTGTTATCCCGCAGAAAATAGCTACCCCGTTCTCTCCCGAGTCAGGGATATTCTTTATTCTTGATATAATAGATGAAAGAGCAGCTTGTACAGCTTTGCCTGTGCTTTTGTCTTTGATATTTGTGGCTGTCCCGTATTCATCCCTGAGTTGGGATGTGATATCCGAAATTCTTGTTTTGGGTGGAATATAAATTGTAACAAGGCTTGTTGACATGTTAAAACTACGCTTTGCTTCGAGTTTCTCTATTTCATGTTTGAGCATGTAACGTTCAACTGAGGACCTTTTATCTTCTTGATTGTTCTGTTTTGACATGATGTCTTCCTCGGTGATGGTCTAGGTTAAATTTCTATTAGTATCTAAATAAGTTCCTTGATTTAGCACTTAAAATAAGGAAAGTGGTTTTATTATTATTATTTTTGTTCCATACTCTTTTTTCAGAAATATTTTTAGAAAGATAAAGGAATATGTTAAATGAGGAATATGTTAGAAAAAACCAAAATAATTATTGACGTTTTAGATATTTTTGTATCTTTAAAGAGAGGATTGACTCTAACTGATATCAATTTTCAACTGAACAACATCTATGCATCTCATGGTAAAACAGTTGATCAACAATTATTAATTGAAGTTATCAATGAACTTACAACTGATGGCTATCTAAAAACCTTCAAAGTAGGATCTCTTGACAGCTGGAAAATAACTGAAGAGGGAGAAGATCACTTCTATGATTTGTGATAATTGATTAGAAGGAAGAGAACAATGGACTTGCGGGATGTCTTGGGATTATCAATTGAAAGTAATGAACTCACTATAGCATATAATGATGCAGAGATAACCTCAAAATCACTTTTTATTCAAAATTTGGTGGAACATAACCGAATTTTAGAAATAGATAAAAATGAAACTGGAAAGGATTTAGAGGTTTACAGAACATATGACGGAATCAGAAAGATTCAAGACAAAGAATTATGGAATGATATCGAGTATTCTATAATAATTTTACAATCAGGTCAATTAAATGGAAGGTATTTCAATACAATTGGTTACTACAGATCATTTGCTGAAAATGGCTATCGTTATCCTGAAATATTTCAACTCGCAGAAGGCTATGCAGAGTTTTTGCTTCAACATCCAAGAGAAAATCATGAACAAATTAAGGATGTTGTTGTTATTAGAATGCAGAAATATGACATACTTGTTGTTCCTCCTTCTTATGGTGTAACAATTATTAATCCTAGTGACAAGAAATCAATTATCTCTAGAATCCGCGCTTCTGACGCTGAAGAAATTAAAGAGCCTTATCACATTACTAAAGGAGGTTGCTACTACAGACTTGCGGAAGAGAAATGGGATTACAATCCTGATTATGAAGAGATTCCTAATCTAAGGCTTGGTGAACCACAAAACAAGTGGAAATCTTTGAAAAGAGGGATCCCAATCTACACCTCATATGTTTACAATCCGCGCTATTTTAAATCGTTAATAGAACCTGATCCAAGTTTATTTAATCTATAAATTGCTAAATTTATCACCAAGAAAGCATTCTTTTCTTTATTCTCGCCTCTGGCAGCCCGCTCAAAACATTGCCATCTATGATATAATCCGAACCATCGCTTAATTGTATTTTGAAAACATTGCCCCTTTTTTGGATAGAGACATCTTTCTTCAAAGTTCGAATTATTATCATATTTCCTGTTTCACTAATGATTGTTCCTTTTACTCCCTCTAATTCTTTTGAGGAACATTTTAAAATTTCAATAGGTAGTCCTTCAATACTAGTTGCTAGGTCTCCCCAAATTTTGAGAATCTTACTCGCTTTACCTGTATTAGGTTTCATTAAATCTCATCTAATTCAGTCATGATAGAGAGAATTCTAGCAATTGCTTTTTTATACTCTTGAATCTGACCAGGATTCTGTATTGACCCACCTGAAGCAAGTTCTGATTTAACGGTGAAGAGTTTTTGTTTGAATTCTTCTAACTTTCGTATTCGTTGTTCCTTATTCATTTTCCTGACTTCACTAGAACGTATTAGAACCATAATTATCACTCCTCTTTCTTCTTCTTAGTTTTTTTGTCTTTTGCCTTCTTGTCGCTTTCGTCTTTTGTTTTGGCTTTGTCTTTTGCCTTCTTGTCGCTTTCGTCTTTTGTTTTGGCTTTGTCTTTTGCTTTGCTTCTGGGTTTTGCCTTTTTATCGACTTCATCAAGCTCGCTGAATTCATCATCAGATTTGACTTTTTCTTTCTTTTTAATTTCAGCTATGATTTCCTCTTCAATTTCAGGATATTCATCAAGCTCTTCAATTGCCTCTTCGCTGATTTCTTCAATTATCTCAGGTTCAACTTCTGTTCCAGTATCAACTATCATTGAGGTTGAAGTTGGTTCTGCAACTATTGCAATATCATCAGGTAAAATAGCATCTCCTCTCATTATGTTAATACGAACGCCAATTAAACCTCTACGAATAATGGCCGTGGCTTTTCCAACATCTACAAATGTCATTGCAGGATCACCCGCTTTTGCTACAAAACCAGCTCTAAACGATTCAACTCTTGCTCTTTGGCTTGTGACCTTTCCACTAATCTTTATCTCAACACCTTTTGCTCCACTAGCCAAAATTCTTCGGATAATGCCATGAGCACTGCGGCGAAAATGTCTCCCTCTTTCTAAAGATGAAGCGAGTCTAAATGCCATAATTCTTGCATCCAATTCAGGGTTATCGACTTCAGTTACTTCTACTTGAGGATTATCAAGATTATATTTTTCTCTAAGCGCATCTGTGATACGATGGATGTTTCTTCCACGACCACCAATGGCTAATCCCACTCTCCCTACTCGTAAGATTACGCGGTCTCCCAGAGGAGTTCTACGAACTTCAACTCCTCCATATTCTGCGTTCTTTAGTTCATTTGCTAAAAACTCATCAATTGCGTTTTTTTGATATTTCTTTAATAGGTAATCTTTTGTTGTAGGCATTATTTCACACCTCAGCTACTTCAGCTACTAATTCAATATGTACATTTTGCCTAACTTTTGGAGAAGATCTGCCATGTGCTCGGTAGAATATTGCTCGTTGTTTTGACCCTAGTAATGTCACTGCATGAACAATTACACATTTGTCTAACTGAAGTTGATTATTTTCAGCATTATTTTCTAGATTTTTTACAACTTTCAGAATTTCTTTGGCAGTTTTAACGGGGTATCTACCCGCGGCCCAACCGACTAAATCACTTTTGTGACCAACGTTTCTCTTGTGTTTTCTATATGGAACAGAAGATTTTTTCTCGATGACTGCTTCAAGATAATCAATGGTCTTGTGAATTGTCATACCTTTGATTGTATTGCAAATTTCCCTTACTGCTTTTGGACTAACATCAATATCTCTTGCTGAAGCTTTTGCTGATCTATCTGGATCTGTTTGAATGGAATATTTGTAAGTTGGCAA
>DAOVRE010000256.1 GCA_030628305.1 Candidatus Heimdallarchaeota archaeon
AGGAGGAAGTTTACTAGTTGCTGACGATTATGGAACAGGGGCTGAAATATTCGAACCATTATTTAATATTATTAATACTTGGGATCAAATCGCTATGATGCAAGGTGGTATACCAACTTTAGCTGAAATGTTTGGATTTGGAGGTGATGGCGGATCCGTAACTGAAGAAACTCTCTTCTTCGGGTTGCTAAGTTTGATGAAAGGATTTGCTTTTAATGGGTCTGTGTTAATGGATGCTGAAAGTTATACAGTTAATCCTGCACAACCAATTCTAACTCCAGCTATATCAACACCATTAACAGCTGGTGTAGATAGACTTCAGATGGAATTTGGAACAGCATTAAGCGTTGCTATAAATCATTCATTCTTTTTAGATGAGGCTGAAACAGTCAAAGCTTACAGAACAGATTGGATGCCACTGCAAGCTATTAATTTGCTTGAACATCTAGGTATTGATGCAGGTTATTTCTTCTTGCCATTCCTACCTTTCTACACAACTGAATCATCTTGGTTAGAATCAGATTTTCAATCTGCAAAGGATGGAACAGCAACACCTGATGCTGATGAATGGGGTAATGCCATGTTTGCGCCTATTATGACTCTACCTATAGGCCGAGGAAAAATAGTTATGATTGGTGATCCAGATGTATTCATCAATAAATGGATTGACCAACCAACAGAGAATGATAATGCACAATTCTCGATCAATTTATTCAATTATCTTACAGCAGATATGAATACAACTGATCCAAAATCCGTACCCATAATTTTTGATGAAGGGCATGCTCATCAGAAGTTCTATAGCGCTACAGTATATTCTATGGTTCTAATGAGGTTTATTACAGAAATGTCCATGTTTCCTCTCTATGCACCATTTATACCTATTATTTTTGCTATATTGGGATATCGTTTGATACCAAAGAAAACCCGTCTGACTCCAATACTTTGGACAAAGTATCGAGGAGAAAAAGGAAGGTCAAGATTTGAAAGAGAGATACGGAGAATTGTTGACACGGGGGCATATAGCGAAGCAGTAGGTCTACTTCACAGAACAATGGTGAGAGGATTGAGAAGGGTGACAAAACAATCAATGTCCTCACCTCAAGAAATAGCAGATTACTTCAGTGAAAGAGATCCATCACTAAAGCAAAAAGATCTGCTTGATATATTAATTAGAATTGATGCCTATTTGGCAAAACCACGTATTTTACCAGAACACGTGTTTATGAAATATATGACATTCATAAAGGGTTTAATCGATAGATTACCCGCTTAATTAAAAAGGAAAAGTGAAAAAAATGAGTGAAGAAAAAAAAGAAGAAGTAAAAGGAAAAGCGAAAGCAGCTACAGAAGCAGTTGTAACTCCAAAAGACGTTAAGAGAGTATGGGATGAAATATACAACGAACTATCTAGAGTTATTATAGGAAAACTGGATGTGCTAGAAGATATGTTCATCTCGCTACTTGGAGGAGGACACGCTTTGTTAGAAGGTGTTCCAGGAATAGCTAAAACAGTGATGGCGAAATCGTTTGCTCAAACACTAGGGTGTGAGTTTAAAAGAGTGCAATTCACACCAGATTTACTACCATCAGATGTGGTTGGGACAACAATATATGATCCAAAAGCAGGGACCTTCAAGATGAGAAAAGGACCAATATTCACAAACATACTTCTAGCAGACGAAATAAACAGAAGTCCACCAAAGACACAAGCAGCTCTATTGGAAGCAATGGCAGAAAAACAAGTGACAGTGGAAGGAACAACATTCAAACTGGAAGATCCATTTTTGGTTATTGCGACTCAGAATCCAATTGAGCAAGAAGGAACTTATCCTTTACCTGAAGCCCAGGTGGACCGTTTTATGTTCAAACTGCTTGTTGATTTGCCTTCCCCTGAAGAAGAGATGGATATTATTAGGTTGAAACACAGTCAGGTTCGAGAATCTGTCAGACGAGTTACCACTCCCATGACTATAGTTAAGATGAAAGAAACCGTTGAATCTAGAATTTACATCCATGAAGATCTTATGGAGTACATTAAAGATTTGACCATCTCAACCCGAACCGATCCCAGACTTTCTCTTGGAGGTAGTCCTCGTTGTAGTATTGCTTTGTTAAATGCTGCTAAATCCGTTGCTGCAATGCGTGGTCGAGATTATGTCATTCCTGACGATATCAAACGTATTGCTCGAGTAGCTTCCGCACACAGATTAATGATGAAGCCCGAAGCAGAATTAGAAGGAACAACTGGTACAATGGTTGTCAATGAAATATTGAGAAATCTACCAGTACCTGTATAGAATCAAAAACTAGGTGGAAAATATTGTTTACTCGCCGAGGTGGCTGGCTAATCTTTGCTGGAATCATCATGATTAGTGCAGGCTTTGCACTAGCAGGGTATTTGTCACTCAATGTGATGCTTGACTCTTTTGGTGTTAATCCACAAATAAATCATCCAGATGCAACTCCTGACCCAGAGGGTTTTGGAGTTATGGATTTCCTTCATTTTTATATAGATAGTCAGGGAACTCTCATCTGGTTCTTCATTATCGGTGGAGTGATGCTGATCTTTTCAGTTCTATTGGGTTTACCTTTCTACAGGTTGGGCTCTAATCCTAAGTCAATAGAAATTAAGAGACGAGTGTCCAAACCAAAGGCCTTCGCTGGTGATTATGTCTATATCGAAGTAACTGCTAGAAACAAATCAGTTAATCAACTGCCTGCTATTGAAATCTATGATGCTATACCAGAAGTTTTCGATTTGATTCTTGGAGAAAATTTCATCGTAACGCAACTTAATCCAAGACAAACCATCTCGTATGGATACGTAGTTCGAATTCCTATTAGAGGACTTTTCGAAATCGGTCCTACAAAAGTAATAATTAGAGATAGAATGGGTTTCTACGCAACAGAAGGTGAAATTAAATCTAAAACAGAAATTTTAGTTTATCCAAGTTATGAGGATATTAAGAAACTAGATATGGTGGGCAAGAAGAGGCAACTTGGATTGCTATTTGGGTTCCATAGAACCAAACTCAAAGGAATCGGTACTGATTTCTGGGGCATTAGAAAATATCAAACTGGTGATGCTTTCAAATTCATCGACTGGAAAGCTTTCTCCCGTTCTGGTAAAATGATGGTTCGTGAGTTTGAATCTGAAGAAAATATCCGTGTGTTGGTTTTGATAGATTCCTCTGCTAGTATGGGTGCTGGTTTACCAAGGAACACAAAACTAGAATATGCTATCCGCAGTGCAGTTTTATTAATACATCTTGCTTTCGAGAAGAAAGATTTAGTGGGGATGTGTATATATAACGATAAAGTTCGGAATTGGATTGATGTAACTTCAACAAGATCTAGATTATTCCAGTTTCTAGAAGCTTTAGCTTATGCCAAACCTGAAGGAGAAGCAGATCTTGAAGTTGCTATAAACTACCTACTTCAAAGAGTAAAAAGATCCTCCTATATAGTAATTCTAACAGATCTTGAGTCACATCCTGATCGTTTAGTG
>DAOVRE010000059.1 GCA_030628305.1 Candidatus Heimdallarchaeota archaeon
ATGGATAACATCAAACATCTGGAGTCTTGGAGAAATTTCTAAATACGGTGAAAAGTGGTTTAAGGAAGGAGACAGAAGAATAACATTGAATTTCGCAGTTGCAGCTGATTCTATTATTGATCCAGATGTTATTCTAAAGCACTTTGAACCTTCAAAATATTGGATAAAACTCACTCCTGTTAATCCTACTAGCAAAGCACAAAGTAATCAGTTAAAGAGTGCTATTACAGAAGAAAACACAGGATTCTTTCCTTTGGTTAAAGCTTTTCGAGAAAGAGGATTTGATGCTGAAATCAGTATTGGTGAATGGGAAGAGAACGATATAGGCACTAATTGTGGTCAATTTGCAACAAAGTACATAAATGGTGAAGTAGGAATCAAAGAAACCTATACAACCACAGAATACAAAATGGACTAATATATCCTAAAATAGTGAGTTCAACCAGTCATTTTTACGAAAAAGATTTATGCAAATTACTCTAATTTGTATATGGAGAAAAAAGCGAAGCAAATTATACTCATAGGTTCTCTATCAGCTTTATACCTAACAGTGTTTCTGATTTATATCTTAAGACCTCTTGATCTAATCCTAGAAGAATTTTCAAGATTTTTAGCGTTGTTTGGACTTTTATCATTGTTTGTTTCAAGTATAATGGCGGCTTTTACTCGGGAGATATTTCAAGTATTGGGAAAACCCTTCAAAAAAGTTCATCACATCATTGGTTTAACAGCACTAGGTTTGATAACATTTCACCCTATTTTCATTGTGATATCCTATAGTGATGCTTCTTTGTTCCTTCCCAATTTTGGCAGTTTGTCTTCCTTTGTAACCTATGCAGGAGCCCCCTCTTTATATCTAATACTTCTAGCAACTTTAGCAGGTTATTTCCAAAGAAAAATACCTAAGTTCTGGCGATACATTCATGGATTAAACTATGTTGCTTTGATATTTGGTGTTATACATGGAATTAAGATTGGAGGATATTTTAGTTCATCAAGTGCATTAAAAATAATATACATCCTTATGTTAGTATTAACTACTGTCGCATTTGGTTTTAAGAGATACAGAAATTACAAGAAGAAAAAAGAAAAAGATAGAAGCGTGTGAATATAATTTACCTCTGTGGAACGATAAAGAATCTTCTATCATTATAAATAACGGACTTAATTTTCTCTTCTTTTTCCATTTTTAATAATAAATTCTCAACATCATTTTTGGATAAGGTTTTTAATAGTGAGTAGACTTGATCTTCTCTTAGGGGATGTCTTTGAGCTATTTCTATAATATTCTGTTCAGGAGAAGCTGTTTTATCGATAGAAGTCACATCTGATGTTTCATAAAGAGAGATACTCTCTGCTGAAAGAATCTTTTGAGCTTCAAGAAGAACTTCAGGATCAGGAATTTTCACCCAACTTTCTGCTGGAGGTCGTATTGGAACATTGATAAAAACTTTATCAAAACCAATTGAGTCTATGATGTCCTTAATTTTGCTTAAAATCTCTGGTGTGTCATTCTTCCCTTTAACAAGCATAACTTCTACCCAAAGTTGTCCTTTGTATTCCTCTCTAAATTGCTTCATACCTTGAATGATATCTATTAGTTTTAGATCTTTATGAGGTCGATTGATTAAACGAAATAATTCTTCTGTAGGTGCATCAAGAGTAGGTAAAACTACATCAGCACTAAGTAAATCGTTTCTAACATCATCTCGAGATAGTAATGCACCATTTGTGATGACAGCTATGGGGAAAGATGTTTGTTTTTTCAGACTGTTAATTAAGTTCCCTAAACCAGCATAGAGAGTTGGCTCTCCATCACCCACTATTGTGATATAATCAATTTGATCTGTTATTAGAAGAGCTTTCTGAACTTCTTCGACAATAGCTTCTGAAGGAAAAAAGTCTACTCTTGTATTAGTAAAATTAGTCGTTCTACCTAATTGACAATAAATACATGTGAAATTGCATGTTTTTCGCGGGATAGGACTAATCCCTAAGGATCGACCTAACCTTCTCGAAGGAACAGGTCCAAATACATATTTGAATGAATGTCCTTGTTTCTTTTTCAACCAATGCATCTCTTTAATTAAGGTTTTTTATAATAAAATTACTTATTGTATAGATGGTAGAGGTCAAATTAATACTTTTGGATATTTATTTAAGATAATTTAGATCTAGAATTTCCAAATAGGTTGAAGCAACATAGAAAAAATAGAAATTAATGAGGATGCCACTCCACATTTCCTTCTTTATCTATTGTTGCACCAGCATGTCTTAATGCCCAGCAAGAGATTACAACACCAACAGGTAAACTTGCAGGGTGTCTAGCTGCGAATTCCATATGAACATCCAATACAGATGGTCCTTCTCCTAGTCCCATAGCACCAATTTCAAGTTTGTTCAATATTTGTAGCATCTCTTTTTCTAAATCAGCTATCTTCTCATCTTCATGATATTCGTAAAGAGGTCTCAAAAGAGCTTTCTTACCAAGATTCATACACATATCTTCTCCCCCTCCAACACCAACACCAACTGTGTATGGTGGGCAACCTAAAGGTCCAGCTGCAGCTACAGCTTCAACTACAAATTCTTTAACACCTTTGATACCTTTTCCTGGTGGGATCATCTTCATTTTTCCGACGTTGCTAGATCCACCACCCTTAGGTAGCGCTATGATTTCGCACTTATCTCCTTCTACTAAATCAAAGTAGAACCAAGGAACATAACCTCTTAATCCAACATTATTCTTAGTGTTACCCTTGAACATATCTACAGCATTAG
The DNA here is from genome assembly GCA_030628305.1 of Candidatus Heimdallarchaeota archaeon. The sequence goes on from DAOVRE010000059.1 coordinate 2,782, forward strand.
GTCTGAGAGGCACATTAGAAGTTGCTTTCTTTGTTGCTTCAATCAGAGCTGTTTTTACTTCAGATCTAATTGGAAACTTATCTCCGATTTTAACAAAAAAGGCTACAAGACCAGTATCTTGGCACATAGGTTTGCTTTGAGTTTCAGCAATGTTAACATTTTCATTAATTGCACGTAATTGAGACTTGCCTAAACTTCCTTCTGTCTCAGCTTCACCTTTTATCAAAGTGTTTTTTACCTTTGTTGGTAATATTGTAGCAGCGATTTTTAATAATCGTGCAGCTGTATCTTCTACTACTTGTGCTATATCCTTCATATTAGTTCAACTCCTGCAAAATCTTATCGCGATTTGCAGCAATGTTCTTCTTAGAATCATCAGTAAAGTTTCCACCGTGAGTGTCGATAGTTATAGTTAGAGGTCCAAACTCTTCAACCTCGTAAACCCATAAACATTCCGGCATCCCTAGTTCATCATACCAAAAAACGTCTCTTACTTTCTTTATTCTGTCAGCTGCTAATAGAGCTGCTCCACCAGTGAAGTATCCATAGATGCAAGTTTCCTCTTGACATGCTTTAGCAGTTTTTTCACCCATACCACCTTTACCGATGATTATCCCAGGATGAAAAGTTTTTATGAATTCGTCTTGAAATATTTCCATTCTTGCCGATGTAGTTGGTCCTGCAGCAACAACTATCCACTCATCATCCTCATTCTTTTTCATTACTGGACCACAATGAAAAAGTCCTATACCAGTGAAATTCACAGGTGGTTCTTTACCCTCTTTGTGAAGTTCTAATGCTTTAAGATGGGCTTCATCTCTGGCAGTGACAACTGTACCTGTAAGGTACACTACATCCCCAATTATGATTTTTTTCAGTTCTTCGGGAGGTATTGGAGTAGTTAAATGATATTCCATGAGTCATCTGAAAACTAGATACATGTAAATCTTTCTGAATGGACTTACAAAACCTCAAACAACCATCTGTAACATTTTAGGAGTTTTAGTCTATAAGAGATTAAAACATTAAATACAACCTCTACAAATTTAATCAAAATGTTATTCGGGCAGAGTTGCAGAGTGAACTAAATGGACACTAATGACGAGATCATAAAATCAGTTGCTAAGCACATCTTAAAAGCAGAGACAATCACTTTCTTTACTGGCGCAGGTACGAGCGTCCATAGTGGCATTCCTGATTTTCGTTCTGAGGGTGGACTGTGGGAAAAATTCAAACCTAGTGAAGTAGCAACGATCGGAGCTTTTAGAAAAAATCCTGCGAAAGTGTGGGAGTTCTTTCGTATTATTTATGAAGATTTTCGTCCCGTAGAGCCTAATGCAGGTCATTACGCTATTACAGAAATTCAACAAATGAAAGGAGAAAATAGAGTTCATATTGCTACGCAAAATATTGATGGTCTTCATCAAAAATCTGGATCTACAAATGTATACGAATTACACGGCAATCCTGACATAATGCACTGTATTAGATGTTCTTATGAGGAGAAGATGAATTACGAAAAACACATTGAACCTGAAAAATTCCCCTTGTGTCCTAAATGCGAAAATCCTCTAAAACCAAAAGTTATACTCTTTGGAGAACCTCTGGACAGGGATATTATTAGCACTGCAATGAGAGTAGCTAATAGGAGCGAGATAGTTGTGGGAGTTGCTACAAGTTTAGAAGTTTTTCCAGCTGCTGATATTCTATTATCTCCATCTCTACCAACCAAAAAGGCTTTATTCAATCTTGTACCTACTTTATATAATGAACAATTAGATTACTATGTTGAGGGAGATATAATTGAAACTTTACCTACTTTGGCTAGAATTCTGAAAGAATTAAGTTAAAATTGTAAATTTTCAAACTAATCCAAAGAATCATAGAAAATTTAAAGTATTAAGTCAATTATTATAGTTTGTAAGGATGATTTAAATGTCTGAAGAAAAAGAACAGAGTAGCTATGAAGAGATAGATGGTATGGATGATGTTCAATCTGAAATTTCTAAACGAGTAGAAGAGGAAGAGGAAATCAGGGAGAGAGAGGACAAATTAGACAAGGACATGTTTGTAGAAGAGGAAAAAGAGGAAGAAGAGGAAGAAGAAATGGCAACACAAATAGAGGAAGAAGAGAAAGAAGAGATTTCTGAAGTTACAGCTGAAGAACCTGAGGTTGCAGCTAAAAAACCTGAAGTCAAAGATGATGAGAAGAAAAAGAAAAAGGAAGAGCGGGTAGTTTATGCTCACTTTGATGTTGATCTTTGGAGAACCAAAATGCACCGAGAAGAATGGGGTATCCGCTTAGATGCTCAAAGAGCTCAAAAAGATCGTCAATGGACTCGCGATATGGATATGATTGGCGAGATCAAAAAAGACGGTGAAACTTATGGTTTTCTTGGTCTAAGGGAAAAACTATGGAAAGCAAAGGATCCTCTAACGAGAAGATTTGTTATGAAAATGTTCTCAAAGGGTGGTTACTGGCGAGGTAGTATAGAAAGACTGCAAGGAGAAAGTTTCGCAAATTCTCACGCAACAAAAGAACCCTGTCCAGCATATGTTTGTATTTTCAAACACACCAGAAATCTTTATAGAATCAAGAGATTGGCTCATTTCCCAAGATTTCAAGGTGAAGTATTCGGTTTCAGTTTTCTCGATGAAAATGATGTGTTTCAAACATTTATAATAGATGACAAAAGATTAACCTTCGGTAGCGATTGGATGATAAAAGACATTCACAACAAGGTAATTGCTAAAATAGATGGCAAATTCATGAACTTGGGTGGAAGATTCAAAATTGATATTTTCGATGAAAAACTTGCAAATGATAAGACGTTTTTCAATATGTTAATTCTATTCAGCGCTACACTTCGTTTCCATAAAGATATCAAGAAGAATATCAAGAAAGCTCTAAAAGAGCTAAGGATTTCAGATGCAACAGTTAAGTTAGATGATAGTGAAACAAACTTATATTTGAATCCAAGAAAACTATCCATTTAATTTTTTTCTTCTATTTTTTCTTTACTTTTTATATGTAAATAGTGTTAAATGGTTGTAGGATGTGGAAAGATGAAAAAGCTCTCAATTCGTTTCAGAGTAGGGTTTGATTTAATAATTGAAACAGAGAATAAAATAACTGATTCAAATCTTCTTAGATTCGTTAAAATTAACCCTAAAAAAACAAATGAATATAGAGCTGCTCCTCATAATTTTGAAAAAATAGTTAAAATTCTTAAACAAAAACAAATTTCCATGAAAACAGATATTTTGGAGGATTCTACTTTATCTCAAGAATATAGTACCAGAATGAAACTAAAGCTAAATCTTAGACCATATCAAGAGCAAGCAATTGCAGAATTTTTTAAGAATAACGGGAAAGGCATAGTTATTTTACCAACAGCTGCAGGTAAGACAATAATTGGTTTCAAAATAATTGAGAAACTTAAGCAGAAAACACTAATCATAGTTCCAACAAAAAATCTTCTTCATCAATGGATTGATCATTTGACAAAGTATACCTCTTTGTCCAAAGACATGATTGGTCAAGTTGGAGATAATGTCAAAGAGATAAAAGAAATAACAGTTACAACCTATGATAGTGCGCGATTAAACCTAAATTCCTTCAGAAAAATTTTCAATCTTATTATTCTAGATGAGGCCCATCATGCTGCAGCAAAGGAAACAATCAAAGTTCTTGAGGGACTTCCTGCAGAAAATAGATTGGGTTTAACTGCTACTCCCAGCAGATCTGATAAGGGAGAAGAGCTGCTATTCAAGTTTATTGGTGACCCAATTGTAGTTGCTAAAATATCAGATTTAGTGGAAACTGGGTTCATTGCAAAATATCAATTAAAAGCACTAAAAGTTCCCCTCACTGAAGAAGAAAGAATCCTCTATGACAAAAACATGGGAGTCTATAGAGGATACTTAAGAAAAAGAAAAATCCAGATACGTTCACCTGAAGATTATGAAAGATACCTAATTTTTCGAGTAAATCAAGATGTAGAAGCTAAAGAAGCATTAGATGCCCATCGAATTGCTAGAAATATTGTTTATTCATCACAATCTAAACTTGATAAGATTGAAGAGTTGCTTGAGAAACATAGTTCAGACAAGATGATTATCTTTTCAGAATTTAATGACATGGTATATTCAATTGGTAGGAAACATCTTATTCCAGTTATCACCCATGAAACAAAGAGTTCGGAAAGGGAAGATATTCTGAACAAGTTTAGTTTAGGAGAATATAATAAGATTGTAACAGGGCGCGTTCTTGATGAAGGATGGGACTGTGGATCTGTCAATGTTGGAGTCATTGTGAGTGGGACAGGGCAAGCTAGACAGTTTATCCAAAGATTAGGTAGAATCTTAAGACCTAAAGAGGGGGAGGCTACATTATATGAACTGGTTACCCCTGGTACTTTGGAAACATGGACTGTTAAAAGGAGAAAAAAAGCTGAGGTGTTCTAATGAGATTTGCTATATCAGATTTTGAATTCGACATAAGAGGTTCTGGGTCAAATGCCATATTTGTACCATTCTATTTGAAGTATGAAGATGGTAATAGAATTCAAACTTTCATCAATCTTCTGGAAGGAAATTTACACAAAAAGAGGTCAGATATTCCTTTAGACACACTAAATGGTTTGTTCATCTCTGAAAAGATTTCCAAATCCTTACTAACTTCTATGAACAGATACTACCAATTCCAAACTCAATCAATTGAGAAAATTATTGGAATAGATAAAAAAAGTGATGTAACCCCTAAAGGTGATTCAGTAGATATAGCTAGTTTTCTCAAACAAGCTGCAGACGTAAATACCAGCATTTGTAACCTATCGGGAGCCGAAATAAGGTCTCTTGTATTTGAGATTGTTAATAGGAATAAGAATGGATATGTCAAGAATTCTGAAAGAGATGAAATAATCAAGAAAGTAGAAGAAGATTTGAAAATCCCCAAAAAGACACTCGCGAATCTTCTTTATTATGATATAGCATCAGAGCGCACACTAATCAAGAAAGACAATGTAGAACCATCTAAGATAATTAGCTGGTACAATTACGATGTAATACAAACTACTCTGGCATTTGCACTAGATTTTCAAATAAAAGCTAATAAACTTCCTGGCTATATCGCAAAAAATGTAGTTTACATTTCAAAGAAGAATTATGTTTTCACAGAGATAGCTCTAGAAGGAGATGGATATGTCTTGAAGATCATCCCCCCTCTTGAGATGTTTAGAGATAAGGGAGGTTGGGGTAGAAACATCAGTAATGTTGCTAGGTACATTATACAAAAACTGTTGAAGGAAAAAATTGATTTTCA
>DAOVRE010000156.1 GCA_030628305.1 Candidatus Heimdallarchaeota archaeon
AGAAAATTCAGCAAAATCTCGTCAATTTATATAGTTCTCCTATTAGTTTTGCTTAGTTTTTGTACATTTATGTTTATTTTTATTTGAATTAGTTTCATCTTTTTTCCTACGTACAGAAACAAAGTCCTTTTATTTTCTGTACAAACAAAGTAACAAAGAATATCGAATATATTTTTGATGCATTAGCTCCCCTTTTATCTATATTTTCCATGATAATTTTCCATCATTATAACATAAAAGCTTTCAAGTTTTCTAACTATGTCAAATTTCATAATCAATACAAATACCCTTAAAATATTATTTTGTAATTCTACTGAATTCATTGATTACTCTTACGTATAATTTGAATATATCTACAAATCTATAAAATAAAAAAAATAAAAAGGATTAGAGAGAAAAGAACAGTAATGTTACAAATTGCAGTAATACTGCTATACTTACCAAGAAAAGAATAAATCTCAGATGATTCTTATCTTTTTGTAGTTTTCTTTCATCTTCCGTTAATTCTCTAATATCATAAAATAGAAGTAAATGAGCGATACTATAAAGGATCATTGAAACCATTGACAAAAGCAAAAAAAACAGTGAACTTTCTAATCCAAGGTCAGAAATTAATGGCGTCATTTGTAGATTTATTACATTAAGTTGTGATAGAATTGAAATTAATAAGATTAGAAAGATATGAGGAAGCATAAGAGGTATGAATAAATAATACAGTATCGTTTTATGCATCTCCTTATCCTTAAGACTGTATTTTATAGAAAAATCAAATATGTGAGTCAACCAAGCAAATCTTCGTTTTTTTTCCTTGTTTTCCATCGTTACATCACGCTATTTATTTTGTCAACTAGTTAGCTATAGCAATTGCTCTAACTATTAAAGCTGCAACTACTAAAAGTATACAAATAAGTAAGCTAATTCCAAATGCCCATAATGCTGCACGAGCCGTAATGATCATTACAGCTTGAAATGTTATATCAGCACCTCTCCACACGCAGAAGATAGTGGATGCTGATCCTGCAACTACTGCAACTGCTGATGCCGCTACAAAGGTTGCTAAAGAACCCATACTGATAGACAGTGTTATAAAAGCTAAATCTGTAAGTAAGTCACCTATCTCTCCTAGTCTATCGTCGTTTTGGAGATCTTCATCCTCTGCTAACTCATTTAAATCCTCTGTGTGTACTAATGAAATAGGATCACCATTTATCTTATGTCCAAGTGTTGTTACTAAAGTATGTTCTTCCCCATGATAACCTATCGGGTTTCCTTCTTCATCGTAATCATATACCGAGACTATTTCAGTTGACACATCCATTGTATATTGAATTACCTTATGTTCAGTAATTGCAGTTTCTGTATAAATTAAACCTCCATATAGGTATTCTGTTTCATAATGAGTAAGATAGCCTTTAGCCAAAAAAGAAACTCTAACGAAATCTAAGTGATCATTGAGAAATTGATAATAGCAATCTAATCCAAAATATGTTTTTAGGTTGAAAGAATATGTTATTCCGTCAATTGTTGCTTGTGCATTAATATAATAGAACATTGGCATTATTTCTGGTAAAGGGTCTGGTAAATCTCCGCCTCCTCCACCACCACCGGGATCCAATCCAATAGGACCTGGAATTGGTAGTGCAAAATCTATTCTATATCTGTGAGTGTTTAACTCTAAATCTAGAAACGACGATAATGCTTGAATTGCTATTCTAAACTTCACTTCTCCATTAAATGTCAATAATTGTCTATTTGTTAAATCTACTGTACTGGAGTAGCAAGAAATCAAAGCAACATATTCTTTATCTTCGGCTAAGTTTTTTATTGTTGATAATGAAATGTCTCCAATACTATACTGTTTGGTGTCTTTTGAGCCATGTCCAAACAATATAAGATGTTCTTCTGTTTCTATTACAATCGCTTCAGAATAGTAAATTGAAGAAGCAAAGCCCTTCTGATATAATCCATTGACAATTTGAATAGATGTTTCTCTTAGAATTTTTGATTGTTGATCTGTGTTTATGTTTGCTGTGTTTTGAGACATATGATTGTTCTTCATTTCTTTATTATCATCTTGGTTAAATGAATAAGCTGTAGCACTAAAAAATTGTGCACATAAAATCAATGTAACAAAAAATGTTCCATACACAGTTATTTTAGACTTTTTAATATAAACCTCCTCCTTTTAGGTTTTTATGAAACTATGTTACACAATACTATTAACAGTTAGAGATTTTTAAACCTTTTCAGAAAAATATTAATTAGTAATTCAAGTAAGTTCAACGATAATGTAAGTTTCATTGGTGCTCCTACTGAATGGCCTTTCAACAACGACGAGTTCGTCTTTACACTTGTGCTCGCTTCATGGTTCCAGTCTGTGGTAGTATGTTCTTACTGCATGGACTTCCTCCAGTTCCAGCTGCTTACAGAATGGACTACACCAAAGATGGTGAAATAATCGGATTGAACTAAGTTTCAATCATTCTCTTTTCTTTTTTCATCCGCTTGCATATTAAGTTAGGTTTTTTAACGTAAAACACATATTAATACTATGCAAGAACGTAAAATAGCCTTTTTTCTATTTACAATAACACTCTTTTCAGTTGCGCTTTTCAATGTCAATTTTGCCTATGCAGGTTGGGAAGTTGATCCTGTAGGTGATGTCCCTAAAGCTTATCTAGACATTACAAATATGACAATTTCAAAAAACTATTTGGAACTCACCCTAAATGCTAATCCATACTACAATGATAGTGAGGTTAATTGGCGATTCTATAATATCTGGATTGACACCAGTATGGAGGATACCAATCCTGATACTTCTACTTGGAGCACTGACGTTTATGAGTATGTTGCTCACTTTGATTGCCGTTGGAATGGTGATCAATGGATAAACAACTCTTACATCAATGCCTTCCGCTATTATCTAACTTCTGACGGTAGTGCTGAGGTTACCGGAAGTTTCTTCTGGGATGGAAATAACTGGGTTGGATCTGATCCAAATATAGATGTAGCAGTTGTCTCAGGTAGTACCATTTCTTATGATACTGAAGGAGCTCTTTTTAGAGAACAGCCTTTGGGTACAGGTTATGTTATTCAAGGTGTTGCCAATACTTCCAACTTCACAACAGTCGATATAGCACCAAATAGTGGTTGGCTTGATGAGTTCGATAATATGTGCGAACCACCACCAGGTACTACTGAACCAACATGTATTCCTCTCTCAATTTTCGGTGTATTATTTGGAGTAATCCTTTTGGGTATAATCGGTTCAAGTGTAGGTAATAATAGAAAAAAGAACTAGATTTGTTACTCTTTTATCCCTTTTTTATTTTGTTAATCCTAATGAAATTACTGGTTTTGTTATTTTGACAATGTAAGAAGCTCTAATCTCGCTCTTCTAGTTCTTTTGCATAAATGATTTCACAGATTCTGTGTTTACTTTTTGTGAGATTTACTTCTACTTTACTGCTATCTCTTATCCATTTTTCACATGAATTACAAATAATTTCATCTGGATATCTCCAGTAGTTACATACAACTAAAAATTTCACATTCTCATCTGTTTCATTAATGAAATGATCAGGAATGAATGGTGCTTTATTGAAGAGTTGAATTAATCTTATCATTGGATCGAATTCAGGGTAAAACTCCTCACCAATATCAGCCTTTATCAGCTTCACTGTTTCTTCTCTCTCCTTTTCACCCATCTCCCTAATTGTCTGATCTTCTCTGTAGGCTATAATCTCTCTACTTACACGACCAGGAGCTATTTGGAAAATACAATCCTTAACGTAACTATATTCAGCTGCACATCTCATCTCACTGCAAACAACCTGCTCGTTTAATAACTGGCTGAATATTGCTTCTAACATTCCTTCCACGTAGGCACACGCTTTAGTCGCAATTACTCCTAATGATTCTGTCCAGATAGAGTTTTTCAGCGAAACAGTTGCGACTTTTTCGTCAGGATCAAAATGTAAAATACTAATCTCTCCCCATCTAGAAACGATTGGTGATGTGATTATTGTGTTGAGATATGTGCGTAATGAATCATCTTGTTTAGGCTGATAACGCATAGAGATTTTTTTGCCAGCGTCATTTCCTATTTTGCCGAGAATCTGCGAAATTGCGTCTTTTCGCCCCTCGAATTGACCATAGAACAACTCTTGGAAAATGTTAATTGCATTGTCTTTGAGAGAAGTTAAACAATTTGCCACCTCTGGAAAATCATCTAAGATAGGATTCGCATAAGTTATAACAATAAACATTTCTGATAATACAATCAGTCTGCTGAGTGTTTTATTCATCTCTTCTTCAAGTGAGGAAATGGTCAGATATTCTGTAATCGTAGGATCAAATATTACAAAAGAAAGCATGAATTGTTCTACTCCGCCTCTTGCCATAGGATTTGGTATAGAAAAGAACATGCTTGAATAAACTACATTTGCCATTGCATTAACAAATGCTTTCATTTCTTCTAAGAAATTGAAATCCATAAGTCTGGTTAGTGAAGCCGTTATTCTTGTATCTTGTATTTCTGCAACGTTAAAGAGTAACCTAGGTCCTAACCTTTGATCAAAGTGAAACAACATCACATTGATTCTATTTCGAAGATCCGATCTTTCAGCCATCGACAATCATCTTTTTTGCATAAAGATAAGCAATACAGTACGCAGAATTTATTTCAGCAGACCTTATTATATTAGTTGCTAGTATTAATTCACCATATATCATCTTGTTTTTTAAGTATTGGTAGATTACATCTGACCCAGAACCGGTTACTATTACTCTGTTCAAATTATATTCTTCTAACTTTCTTTTAATATTTGTATTAATTTCTTCAAGCATCTGAGATTTAAGTTGTTCTGCTATCTCAATTAAGTCTTCTTCTTCCAAACATGCATCTACTATACATAACATATTTCGTATCCTATTTATTGCGTCTTCCTTGAACTTTGC
>DAOVRE010000040.1 GCA_030628305.1 Candidatus Heimdallarchaeota archaeon
AAGGGAAAAATTAAGGTTCTAGAAAAACCAAAAGTAATTCCTGGAGGACATGTTATTTTACATGGAGAATTAGAAAGCAACAAAAGTAGCGTAGATATAGCAGCCTTCGAGCCAAGTAAAGGTTTCAGAGATATTATCAAAAACCTTCTTCCAGAGGATGAAATTATGGCTTTTGGAGGAGTAAGATACAAAGAAGAATTCCAAGGGTTTACAATTCAACTAGAAAAATGTGAAATTTTGTTTATATCAAACCATTTCAAAGAGGAATCCCCGTTTTGTCCTTCTTGCAATAATCGTATGATAAGCAATGGTTTCAACAAGGGGTACAAATGCAGAAAATGTGGTTATAAAGATCGAGAGTTAACAAAAGTAAGAAGCCCGATTAACAGGAAACTATCGAAGGGGTTGTTCATTCCTCCAGCTCAAGCACAAAGACATCTAGTAAAACCACACAGAAGAAATAACTTACCACTAAAAGATTCGTTTGTTCTGATTAACAATTGGTGGAAAACATAATTTAGTGCCAGAAATACCAGAAATACCCCCCAGGTAAACTCAGGAACAAGCCAAGTAGAGGTTGACATTTTTTACTTAGCTAAACTAAACATAAGAAAAATTGCTATATAAATGTAATGGGAAAAAAGTAATTAATCGTTACCAACCCCAATGTCTGCTTACATTTTCTCTTTTAATTTTAGCGAGCTCTTCAAGAATTTCTATGTCATCAGCTGTAATCATATCACGATATCGCTTCATAAGCAAAACAGCATGTTTTTCGGGTACATCAACATATAGAATGTCACCTTCTCTTATTTGTCTACCAACAGTAGGTCCGCGTATAGACATTGCAACTTGCTTTCCCTTTCTAACTTCATGAACAGATTCTTGTTGATCCTGAAGCTGGCGTATTCTACCAACGCGCTTATTATCTTCTCTAATCATCATAAGTTTAGGAGCAATACGCCCCCCTAAGACTTCTATTCCAATAATTGCAGGTTTACTGGCTCTAAAGGTATGATTGGGTAGTAGTAGTATTTTTCCTGGCATCATCAAATCTTTTAAAGAATCAGTCTTTATAGATTCCTTTACATCAATCATCCATCTCTCATAGTCATCAATAAGATTGTAGATAACATTACTTGAAAATATTTTGATGTCATTTACTTCCACTTCTTCTTGAGCACCGTCAAGAACGTTAACATTGAAACACAATATAGCAGAATATTCTGGAGTTTTCTCACCAACAATCGCGGCATCAATTACATCTTTCTTATTTACATCTCCAATGTCTGCTTTCTGTATAGGAATATTTTTTTCTTTTATCATGTCAACTATTGCTTCAAGACTCCCTAGAGTATCAACTTTCAGAATGATACCATCAGTTTTAGTCTCTATTCTGAAACCTTCAAGCTCATCAGCTACCATATCGAATATTTCATCTTCCATGCCTTTAGGTGCAACACGGATAGGTGCGCCAGCCAAAGCATCTTCTAAACCTGGTGCAGCTATTTTTATACCAGCAGATGCATAAATCACATCTACGCCTTTGAACTTGTCTTTGGGATCTCTCATCTCATCAAGTTCTTTAGGTTCAAGAAGTGCTCGGATTTTCAGTAAAGCAGGTTCTTCTCTCCCCCCAACCACGATTTGATCATTCTTCTTAATCATTCCCTCATAAAGGATAACATCGATGGTGGTTCCTAGACCTTCCTCCTCTTTAACTTCAAGAACAGTTCCAACACCAGGACCTTCACTGTACTCAAGTTTCTTCATCATGAATTGTTGCGTTAAACCAGATAACACCAAGAAAAGATCAGGGATACCTTCACCTGATTTTGCACTTGTTGGAACTATAGCGACAGCCTTTTTGAAATCTTTTACTCTATCGTATCTATCGCCTTCCATGTTTAGTTCAGATAGTTCTCCCATTATTTCGTAAATCCTATTATCCATGTCAGCCTTAGCCTTTGAATTTTGTTTGTCATATGTCTGTCTAAAAGTTGCATTTGGAACGGATTTCCAACTTGAAATTCTATCAATTTTATTTGCTGCAATAATGAAAGGAGTTTTTCTAGCACGGAGGATATCTAAGGATTCATACGTCTGAGCTTGAAAACCTTTTAGACAATCTACTACTAGTACAGCGATATCAGCAACAGATGCTCCTCGCTTTCGCAGATTCATGAATGCAGCATGACCAGGTGTATCAACAATTAGAACACCAGGAATATCTAATGTTATACCTGCAGCATTCATCAGAGATCCACAAACATCGTTTATCGTCTCAGAAGGGAAAAAGGATGCTCCAACATGTTGAGTAATCCCTGCTGCTTCCCTAGCTTGAACAGCAGTTCCCCTAACTTTATCAAGAAGACTAGTCTTACCAGAATCAACATGACCTAATATTACAGCAATAGGACTCCGAATTCTTTTTCCGTCTCCTAAATTTATTGACATCAAATTATAAGAAAATAATAGATTTTTAAATCTCCCTAATGAAGAAAGAATTCATTTTAATATATGATATTTCCTAATTCCTCCATGAAATTTTTTACCCATTTCAGGTATGGTTTCTTACCACAATACATCAATAATTGCATGCATTTACTATAGACTTTGTCAATAAAATCCCTAAATTCATTACTCATTACTTCATAAATAATACGTTTTTTATATCGTTTCATTGAAAATCCCATTATACCAAATGAATAATACTTTCTAAAATTCTCTAAAGTTAATTCACCATAATCCGCTGACCATAATAATAAATCTTCATCAGGATGCTTAGTGGCTTTTAGGTAACTATAACTGTTAATAAATTGTGTGAAGAGCTCACTTTCTATTTCATTCATATTTCTTACTATGCATATTAGAAGCCATAGAGCTTCAAACGCATTGAGAGAAACTTGTATGGTTTTCTTCTTTTTAACAAAACCAGAATTGGCTTTAGCTAATCTCTCCTTCCAATGATCAAATCTATTTTCAATATCAAGTTGTCCATCATCAGATATCCAAGGGCAGTCTAATAAGTTATTTCTTACAGATTGGAGAACATAGGAGCTTGAAGTATGTATTTCAAATCTATATCTTGAAGAACCAGCGCTTTTGTTTTTGAATTTTCTTATCATAGGGAAGTAGTTTATTTGATCTCTATGTACCATTATTGTGAAATCCATAATTAGAATGTCTTCTTCATCTCTCACTAGCTTTTTTGTTTTTCCGTTTCTACGAATAAGTGTTACAAGAAGTTCTATTTCGTCAGTCACGCCATCAAAAGTTTGTTTAGATAGGAATTCTGCCCTTATTTCATTGGTGATTTCTCTTTTTGCTTGATTGGAGATTGATTTTGTATAATCTATAATAGTATAGATATTATTTCGACTAAACAAATTGTTAGATTCAGAATAGATATCATAATATTGAATTACAGTTTGTGGATCATATGGTTTGGGTAAACCTTTCATTAATTCTATTGATACATCTCCTAATTGCTTCAGATATTCTGGTTCTACTCGATATTTCCCAGATGCAAAAAAAGTATTGACAGTTATCATACCATATCCCTCCCATTCAGGATTGGGTATGTTGTGACCATAGGTTTTTGATAAGTCAAGGAAAGGTTCTTTTAGATTTGTTGCAATGTTCAGTGTATCTGAAGGAACCAACCCTTTGTGAAAATTAGTGTCTAAGCGTCTAAACCATTTACTATTTATGTTATTCTTTACATCGATGCTAGGTCGCATTGCATAACAATTAACATTGTCTACACCAAGAATATGATGATCTGCTTTAAGTTTGTGTAGATTACTATGAAATCTATACTCTCCAGAATTTTTATCAAAATAGTCCTTTGGAATAGGATTTGATGTAATAAATGATAAAGAGTGTTGAAAATTGAAATTGTCTGCAACAATATCTTTCCAACCAAGTAATTTTATGCTATCTCTGATATCATTAACGAATCTAGTTTTTATTTCACCGCACAAGTACTGTTTAAAGGTTGTATAATATCTGTGAGAACAAACAATGATTTCTTTATCACTATTTATTATTTCGTCTACTTCATCAGATATATAAATCCGATATCTTTCTGGATTAAAGTTCAGAAAATACAAAAAATCATTGTCTTCTATCAAGGGAAAAGTAATGTATTCCTGAATTTCTAACCCGTTTGGGAAATCTGGATGTAAAACTGTGAATTTAGAATCTTCTCTTAATGAATCATTAACTCTGAAATCTTTCCCTTCAATTTCTATTTTTAATATTTGATTATTGGCAAAGAATTGAAATTCCCATTTTTGCAATGGTTTTAAAAGATATTTTGCAAGAAGACTACCTTCATAATTAATTATGAATTCGCTTTCAGCTAAAGCTTCAAGTCTAAATTGTTCCAACATAGCTTCTTCAAGACATTTTTGAAGAGTTTTGCCACTTGAATTAGGTACAATTTCATGTAAGGGAAACTCTTTTCCAGAATTTTGTGATAGATTTTTCCAAATCTTAGCAATTTCATCCATTTGATTACTCCATTGTTCCATTTTAATTATGGCACCATTTCCACGAGTTTCTGATAAAAACCTTCCAAAACTTGATTTTGCATCAAATATGATATCTCCATAGCTGTCTTTAATATAAGCTCCAATTGCTCTTTTTTCTGTTAGAATTTCAGCTACAGATAATTCAAATACTCTAGGATTATAGGTTTGAGAGGGTACTTGCCAAGACAGCTGATTCTTATAGCGATATTTTAATTCGATAGGATTAATAATGGTGAGTTTCTTAAATCCATTACCAGCTTCAACTTTGATGATTAAATGATCAAAGCCTTGAACACTCTTTGCATAATTTATACCACAAGCTAAGTTTTTTTCACTTAGATAATCCACAACTTCCATTAAACTTGGATGAATCATTGAATCTTGAAGAACTGATGTAGTATATACTAACAACATTTCGGATAACTTTTCCTTATATGTTGATGTTAATCCTTTTGATTCTGATAATTTATCAATATATTCCAAAAGTATATCTCTTGAAAGTAACTTGTAAATAGAATTAGGTTCAATTTGATTATCTGCAATGGTTCTTTTTAGTGATATAATTAAATCGTTAAAAGAAGAAGATTTGCTAAGGTTAAGTGCAGCTAACAGTTTTTTATTAAACAAAGAAGCGCTGGAGCCATCGTTAGTATTTTTATTTGCATATGAAACAAGATTAAGTGATTCATCAAGGGTAAAAGCTGTTTTATTAGGAGTTGATTTATTAACTAATTTGTTTGATGCTTTTTTCATTAGTGATTCTTTTCCTGCTTCAGTATTGGAAGAAGTATTGTTGGTGTTTTCTTTTACTAATTTATTAGTTGTATCTTTTTTAAACCGCACAGTTTTATATTCTGCCACTTCAAGTTTTTGATTTTGTGTTTTATCTGGTGTTGTTTGTTTGGTTAGACTATTAATGGTCTTTTTAATTTGAGCAATCTTCTTTAGCTCTCTAGATATTTCTTCTTGTAGTTCTTCTAATTCCTTTTTCTGATCGCTTCTCTCGATATTATTATCTTGTTTTTTTATATTCATCACCTTATAATAAATCAATTTTCTTGTAAAATAACGAAAAGAAAGAAAATTCTTGTTCACAAATGGAAGAATTGTAAGTGAAAATAATATTTTCTAGCAGTAAAGATGAAACTTGTTTGTATTGATTATTATTACTATAGTCAGAACTTGAAACCGTCAAGTTTACAAGAAATAGGTTAATAAAGAGCAGTATTAATATTACTTTCAGTTTCACTTTTTTCATTGTCTATCTTAATCATAATCAATTTCATTTATAAAGGAGGTAAAAACTTCCACCCATAATCTAAAGAGCTCTCCTTCAGGAAGGGATAAAACATGTTATTAAGTTTTTTCTGAATTCCTAAAATTAAGTAATTTGAAAGTAAAAAATTATTAACTTCCATATTCTTAATTATCTATAATGGTTTCAAAGCTATCACAAAAAAAGATTGTATGTCTACTTGTAATAGCTTTTCTTCTTACCCTTGGATCAGGTACACTCATATTTATCTTTAATCACCCCTATGACTTGTATATTAGACTAACAGATATAACTTGGCCTCCACCACTAGATGAAATAGTTCAAGGTGAAAACCGGGTAACTTTTGGTGTTCCAATGACCTTTGAAATTTGGAACCCTTCTAAGAAGCCATACACATATACTACACCTAATATGAATTTACTCGATCCTCAGATGGGAATAGAACTTGAAGAGAATTACACAGCAGGAGCTTATTATCTGTTCTGGATTTTTATAACAGAGCATACAATCAAGTCTGGTATTTCTGAAAGAATAGCAATAATGATGGTATATATAGAAAAATACAATGCAACCATACCTCCATCTGGGGAATATGAAGTTTGGGCAGCTATTGATGGGAATCCTCCTTTTAGTTTCAAATCTTATAAAACTACAATTTTGCATGAAATAAATGATCATGAAACAAACTTTGAAAACACTCCCATAGGTTGGGGAAAAACCGATCCGCTCTACAGAAAAATCACACCAACTATTCTCTGGACATTAACTGGTGGAGAACTAGTAACTATCACCATCATCTATGTTATAAAAAGAAAGAAAAACAAATTGGTTGGAGATATAAAATCTTAATGCGTTATATTTTTGAATTAGTTTGAAAGAAATTAATCATGAAGAAAATAGGAGTAGCGATTGTTGGAGGAGGACCCGCAGGATTGCAAGCTGCAATTACTCTAGCTAATAAAGGAATTAAACCAATTCTCTTTGAGGAACACTCTACAATTGGTGAACCTATTCAATGTGGCGAAGGGCTAAGCATACATGCTTTTAATGATTTCAACCTGCCAAAAGGAGACAAATCTTTCAGTGTCAAAGAACTAGATACATGTCATCTAATATTTCCTGAAAATAAGACTATTCTCGGTGATATTCGGGCAACCATGATACGTAGGGATAAGTTCGATCAGTATTTGTCAAAAAAAGCTATGGATTTGGGCGCAGAAATATTTACAGCAACCAAAGTTACAGATATTAAAAGAAAAACAGATGGGGTCGTTATAAAGACAAAAGGTGAAAGTAATTCCGAATATCTTGCTAAACTACTTATTCTCGCAGAAGGACCTAATGCACAACTTGCAAAAACACTAAATTTCCAAACACCTTCACCCATGATTAAAGGTTTTGAATATAAGGTGAAAGAAGAATGGAGTGACAAACTAGAGTTTCATTTTGATTCAAAAAAATTCCCTTTTGGTTATTGTTGGGTTTTCCCAAGAGAAGGAGAGACTAATGTAGGCATAGTTACAACAGCCAAAGATAGAAAATTTCGGCTAGATAAATTTCTTAAGAAGAGAGGAATAACAGGTAGTGTTCTGAAAAAAGTTGGTGGTCAAATACCCATGAATGGCCCAGTGAAAAAATTATATGATAATCGGATCCTATTAGCAGGTGATACAGCAGGTATGGTAAATCCGATTTTTTATGGGGGGATTCGCATGGCGATGACAAGTGGGCTTATAGCAGGAAATACAGTTGCGGAAATCATGAAAATGGAAACCGACCAAGCCAGTTTTAATCTCAAAATATACCAAGAAAAGTTGAGACAGTTTAAATTCATGAAAAGAATTAATCTTCAATGTCACAGATTCTTCTATACTAGGTCAAATAAGTTTCTTACAAAACTCGGAGAAGTATTTGATAACAGACATATTAACCAAATCGAAGGGATGGATATTCTCAAAACGCTTGGAAAAATTCTACTTAAACCGTCATTGTTGACTAATCCTATAGGTCTTTATTGGCTATATAGAGGTTTCAAGGTTGCAAGAGACTGGGGATTTTGATGTCACAGCAATCAAAATAGTTAAATGTTTAAGCATAAAAGAAAAATTGACTAAAATGATTGTTCCAGTAAGATGTTTTACTTGTGGTGGTTTAATCGCTGATAAGTGGGATGATTTTCATAAGAGAACAGAGGATGGAGATAATCCAGATAAAATATTAGATGATCTTGGAGTAAAACGCTGGTGTTGTCGAAGAATGCTCATTTCTCATATTGACTTGATTGATGAATTTTTACCTTTTACCTAATTAATCATCCATTATTGCCAAACTTAAAGAACAGAAAGTTTTTAATCAAAATTTTCGAGGGCTTATTGCTCATATATTGTGAGATTGAAAGCTTTAATTAAAGAGGATTAAAAATGTCAGAAGACACGAACAAAAAAACCGAAGAAGAGGTACTATTAATTCCACGTGACATATATCTTGTTTCTGGTATTCATATTGGGACAAGTGTTTGCACCAAATTTATGGAACCATTCAAGTATCGTGTTCGTAACGATGGAATTTACGTGCTAGATGTTAACGCAACCGATGAACGTATTCGAATTGCAGCCAAATTTTTAAGTCGTTTCGAATCATCGAAAGTAGCTGTGTTTGCTACAAGACAATATGCTTCTGTGCCTAGCACAAAAATGGCAAGAATGGCAGGTTTCAAAGTAATTCCTGGAAGATTTATACCTGGGACATTAACTAACCCCTCTTATGAAGGGTATATTGAACCAGATGTAGTCATGCTTACTGATCCTCGAGCAGATAGACAAGCGCTAACTGAAGCTTCATTGATGGGAATACCTGTTGTAGCTTTGTGTGATACAGATAATTTAACTAACAATGTTGATTTAATCATTCCAGTAAATAATAAAGGAAGAAAATCTTTAGCTCAAGTTTATTTCTTGTTAACAAGAGAAATCCTCCGAGCAAGAGGAGAACTAGGAGAGACAGAAGAGCTTCCTGCATCTGTTGAAGATTTCTCATTTAAGTTATTAAGGGAATAAATCTTTCCTTCTTCTTTTCCAAAACATTTTATTTATTAAAAAGTAAGTATGTTCATGGATGCCAACAAAACCATTTTCTCAGCACCTGGAAAAATTATTCTCTTTGGTGAACATTCAGTTGTATATGGACATCCTGCAATCGTCACAGCAATTAACTTGAGAACAAAGTGTATAGTAACGAAATCATCACAAAAAGAAGTGCAGCTTTCAATTTCTTCAAACTATTCATTAAATGCTTCCTCAACAGGATTGAAGAAGAAATATATAATGAATAAAGAACAAAAAGAGTTCAGTGAACAGGATTCAAAGTATGAACAACCAGTTAACCCCGCTTACTATTTCATTACTGAGAAAGTTCTTAGCCTGTCAACTATTAACAAACACCCACATATTCATATCAACTCAGAAATCCCTCCAGGTATTGGCTTAGGATCTAGTGCAGCCAATTCAGTGGCTTCTTTAGCAAGTCTGTCTGCTTTTATGGAACTTGAGTTTTCTATGGAAGAATTAAATGAATTAGCTTTTGAAGCAGAAAAAATAATT
>DAOVRE010000023.1 GCA_030628305.1 Candidatus Heimdallarchaeota archaeon
ATGCAATTGGTGATATGGAATTCTTGAGAGGATATGGAGCAACATTGCACGCAAAGAGAATTAACGAACAACTTTTAGTTGACGGAGATACTCTGGCTGGTAATAACTTCGAATCTATTGATAGAGTTACGGCAAGTGCTGCTTTGGCTACTGCATTGAGTTGGACTACTGCTGATGAAGATATATACGGTATTGACAGAAGTGCAAATTCATGGGCAGACGCAGTTGTTGAACACAATTCTGGAACTGATAGAACTTTGACAGATCAGTTAATCAGAGATACACTATCTACTATAGAAAATAATGGTGGAAGGACCAACATAATTTTAACTGGAAACGATACTAAGTGGAGAATCTACGGTCTTTATGATGATCAGATTAGGTATCCTGGAGTATTGCAAAAAAATGAACTAGTTAGAGTTGGTATAAATGGTGTTAATACTGAGGAAGGTCTTGGTTTTGGACAAAGAGTTGCCATGGTTTATAGTGTTCCATTGTTTGTTGCACAAGCTGTAGAAAAAGATACACTCAGTAGAATCTACTTGTTAGATACCACTGATAACGACGAAACAGGTGTCCCAAGGTTGTTTATTTCCTTGTTATATCCAACACTATACTTTGAAAGTGGAATGAGCGCGGCAAACCCAAACCCATTCGCAATCAATAGATTTGGAACTCAGGGGATATACTACACTGCAGGTGAATTGATCTGTACTTTTTTCAAAGCACAGGGAAGCATCAGGGACTTAAAATAAGGAGGTAATGAATATGGCATTTTCAAGTACTGCAACAGGTGCAACAAATCAAAGTTCGATAGTTAGAGGAAACGTCTCTTTTGTTAGTGGGGCATGGATTGCTGGCGCGGCTGCCAACGGTACAATAGCTGTTCACGCTACAAACAGAATAGTGGCTGCAGGTGCTTACGTTAATGAAGCAGTTGAAGCTGTTCAAGTCGTTTGGAATTCTAACGATGGAACTGCAGATTCTTCAGACGGAGACTTGTACTTAGTATTCGCTGACGCAACTAACAATACTGGACATTGGTGGGCAATAGTAGAGAACACCTAACTTTTCTTTTTTTCTTTTTAAAAAAGAGAAGGACGTGATAATATGGCAAAATTCATATTTAAAACACACCGAGGTGGACTTACTACTTACGACGGTCCTAGTGGCAAAAGATATACTATAGATGGACACTTGCCTTTTGAGGTTAAGATTCCAATGGATATCGAATTCTTTTCTAGCAAGAGACATGAGAAAAGATTTGAAAAGGTTGGATTTTTTAGTCAAACGACAGAACAAGTGACTGTTTCATTTGAAGAAGAATTGGGGAAAGTTCCAAAACTTTCAAAGAAAACAATTGATAGGATAGTCAAAGTCTATGGAAATCTAGACACTCTTGTGAAAACAGTTGAAAGAAAATATACTTTAGATTCTGAAATTGCAAAAGGTCAAGTTGAAATAATTACGAAATACATTTTGGAGGGAAAAATGGAAGAAGAAAAAAAGATTGAAGATCAAGAAGAAGAAAAAGAAGAGAAACCTTCTGAGGATGAAGAATCTGAGAAAGAAGACTCAGAAGAAGAATCTGAAAAAGAGGATGAAGGGGAGGAATAAAAATGTCTGGAATAGGTTTAACTGGGTCAAATAATCCTGCATCTCCGCCTTTCAAAAGTGGTCCTTACAATTGGGATCAACAGGTTCATTGGGGTACTAGCTCTAATCACGTAATGATTACTGAAGCAAATGCTAAGTTTTTGTCTGTGTATTTAGAAAACGCCGCTACTAGCGGAGATAATAGAGGTTTCTATTTAAGACAATATCTTACAGGTGCTGGTGGTGGTGGAGAGGCTCTTAGAGTATTTACCACGATAAGCGATGTCGCAGCTGGAACTGCTCACGGTGCTCATATTTCTTTGAATTTCGGAACTACTGGATCCGTAACTGGATTGGGTGTTGCTGGAAGAAATACTTTGCATATTCCTAATGATGCAAGTTGGGCTCCTGGAACAATAGCTGCTATACAAGCAGAGATATATTCAGATGGTACAAATTCTGATACTGATGGCGCTACTGAAGTTTCTTTCATTAGAGTTGTAAATGATGGAAATGCAAATGGTATTGCTGATGTTGATGATGACGCAAATCTGATAACTATAACAGGTGGAGCAATTGCTGCTGGTAATATGGTTCAGGCCGAAACTGATGAGACTAAGTTCTCCCATAAGATAAAGTGTAAGATACATGGGACTACTAGATACATTATGTTGACGTCTTCCTAAACTTTTTATTTTTTATTTTATTTTTTAAAACGGAGAAACAATGGGAAAAGAAGAAAAGAAAAAAGTAAAGTTGAACATTATGGAAAGATTGGTCTTAATGGATCTACTTCCAAAAGAGAGCAATTACATAACTCTCAAAATAATGCGTGAGACTAAAGAAGATGTTACGTTCAATGAAGAAGAATTGAAAAGATTTGAGATAAAACACGGTGCCAATGGTATGATAACTTGGAAAGATGAGTTGTCTCTCGAAGAAAAAGAGTTTGAGTTTGGTGATGTTGTTCTCGATATCATAAAGATTGAGTTAAACAAACTTGATGGTAATGGTAAATTGGAAGAAAAACATACCACGCTTTATGAAAAATTCATAGTAAACTAAAAGTGCAAAACCTACGGAATGCACTCTAAACAAGAGGTAATACAATGGGAAATGATACAGGAAAATATAGCGTTAAGCACCTTTTGAACAGGGTTATAAACGCAACAGAAGACGGACTTAATATTGACGCTGAGATAGGGGATATCGATGTTGATTTATCATCAACGGCTGGTGGATTCTATGTTGGAAAACCAAGTGGAACAAATGGTGATTTCACAACCACTTATACTTCTGCAACTACAATAACTTTGAGTGGATTTCCATCTCAATTTTCTGATATAAATGATGAGGATATTGTCACATTAGTTCAGATAGCTACAGATGGATCAGTTACAAAAACCTATACTAGAGATAATGCAACAATGTCTACAACTAGTAATGTTCTAACAGTTACTGGAGCCACATTCACAAATACAGACACTTTCGTTCTTTATACGAATATTCCAAGAGTTGAAGCTTATGATACAAGTCTAGACTCTAAGAAAACAATAGTTCAGAATCCTGCATGGGCAAGATATACAGATAAAGAAGCTCTTTTTAGTACAGCTTATGAATTGACGGCAAGTTTTGCAGATGTTGGAAATGAGATTGATGTTCGTGGTTATAATTATTTAACTTTGTGGGTTACAATTGACATAGGTACTAGTGTAAATCCACAATTAAGGATCTTGCATAAACACACGAGTGCAGGGGCTGAAGAATATAGAGAGATTTATCTCGGAAGTCCTACGTCAAATAAGACTACTATTAATTTAAATGATTATGAGGTAGGTGCTGATTCAGATCAGTTATTTAAGATTACTCTGCCTGTTACTGGAACTGCTTTTGTTCAAATACAAGCAAAAGATGATGCGAATGGTGATGGACAAATTGATGCTCTTTATGTAACTAAAGCATGGGGTGCCTGATATAATGACTTTTGAGTTAATACAAACTAGAGATACTGCTAGTCAGACAGTAATTGTTAATGCTACTCTTGGAGGTACTGGGGCTCAGACAGTGAATGTGTTTAAAGTTACAGGTTCAGTTAAAATATTAAGCCAACATGCCATAATTAAAAGAGTCGGAACATTGACTAATTTGACTAATATGTATGCGACTTTATATGATGGAACCAACACTGTAAATTTAACTGCCGATGGAGCAACTCTTAGTGGTTTACCTGTTGGTACATTGTTTGCTAAAGATAAGGTGGCTGCAGAAGTTTATTCAGTTAGTGATGCTTCTCAATGCAGGCTGTTAGAAACGTTATCAGATAGATTCGTAGGAAGGCCATTTATAGTAACTGCAAAGAATGGGGCAGACACTTTTATAAGATTCCATTACACAACAACAGATAATCCTGTTGATTTCGATATGGAAATTCACTTTGAATATGAATTAATGAATGATAGTACATTGGAGTTGGCATAAAAATGGGAAAAGAATTACAAGTTATGAATAGAAGTATAGGTGGAAGGGGAGAATTTGAAGTTACAAAATCTTTGACTTTTTCAAATGATACTGGAACTGTGAATTTATTCACCGTTACTGGAGATGTAGAGATAAGACTTATAGCAATATGTAAGACAAATGTTGCATCTGCTGCAGCGGCTAATATAGAATTAGGAGTTTCTGGGGATACAAATGCTATGATTGCCTCAACTTTGGCAACAGATCTAGATGCAAATGAGATTTGGAACGATGCCTCACCTACTGTAAATATAGAAGCAATGAGTACATCGAGAGATTATATAATTTCCAATGGAGACGATATTATATTAACATTGGATGCCCAGGTAGATAGTGGAGCAATAACATTTTATTGTGCTTGGAGAGCATTGTCTTCTGATGGAAATGTGGAGGCTTCTTAATTATGGTCCATATAGCGGGAAAAGAAACTGCTGCAGATAAAGTAAGAATTATGGAAGAACATGTCCATTCTATTTCTAACTGTTATCCTACTTTAGCGGGTGGTGTAACAATCACTGGTGCGGCGGGTGCATGGACTTTGGGGGATTTTGTGGAGATTGTCCCTGTGGACACAATAACTGACGATTTTGATATTCATTATATAACTGTTGAAGGTGCAAGTGCTTCGGATACTTATGAGATAGTTTTGTATGCTGCTACGACGGAGATTGCAAGAGTTAGGATATCTTTTATAGATATTGCAAATTCAATGACTTTGCCATCCGTTCCAATTCAGATGAGGATTCAACCAGATGGTACACAAATACAAGCTAAATGTGCTTCTTCCAGTGGTGGGAGTGACACAATAAAAATAAGTTTGCATTATCATATATATTAAGGTGGCATATTAATAATGGGAAAAGAAAGTATAAATGGGATAGATGTAAATGAAATATTTAGGGCATCCTTTAATTCCGAACAAGATGTTGTATCTAACGGGGGAGTAATAACTGGCAGTCCATCATTTTCTTCTGGAGAAGCAGATTTCACTTCAACAGATAGTGACAAAATCACGTATCCCAATGTTTTGGGGATAAAAAGTGTTGCTTTTTTTGTTGAGTTAGATACACTAACTGAGAATATTGTTAATTTTGATGGTGGAACTCACACAATAACTACATCTAATAAGATCATTTCTGCGACAGGTTTTTCTTCTCCAACTATCTATGTTGACGGGGTAGTAACCTCTTCAATAACAACTGCCAAATCATTGGTTGTAGTTACTACTGCAACTGCTTTTGATGCAACTGCTTTTGAAGTAGGTATTGGTCTTAATGGTAAATTAGATACTTTTCTATTATTCAACGAGGTTCTTTCTTCTCAAGAAGTATCTTTACTTTATGAAAATAAATTATATGCTGAGAATAATTCATTATGTCCTTTTTTAGTTGCAGATTATGATTTTAGAAAGCCTGGTCTATCTGATCAAACAGAAAATGTAACCACTGCTTTAACAAATAATAATTCCGTTGATTTGTTACACAAAGATGTTATTCTTGGAGCTAGTTTTAGAGATAGTGCTACTGCCTATCTTAGTTTGTCTGGTGCAAATTCAACACCATTTAATTTGGGATTGGATGATTTTGCCATAGAGGTTTGGTTTAAGACTCATGATGTAACTACAGAGGGAATATTAGGTAAATATGAAGGATCTAATGATAGATGGTATCTGAGATTAGATGGGAGTGGAAGATATCAATTCTTTAGCCTTGTTAGTGGAGTAACAATTCTTTCTGCATTGGCTACTCCAGCGTATGTTACGTCCACATGGGGGCATGTTATTTTCGTTGTTGATAGAGATGCTTCAGCAAAATTCTATGTGAATGGTGCTGAAGTTGCAGGTAGTCGTTCTGATACGGGTGCCAATCTTGATAATGATGGTAATCTGAGGATAGGGCATGTTGAGAGTCCTTCTGAATATTTTGATGGGACTATTTTTAGGACAAGATTCTATAAGTTTGGGGTTAGTGGATTGCCTTCAACCATAGATAAAAGCGTTTCCCAATTGTATAGAGAATTTAAATTATCAATGGAGCGTGGATTATAATGACTGCAAGACTACTATTTGAATATGATGGCAAAGGCGGGGATTTTAGAGAAAAACTTAGTGGAGTTAGTGCTACCGTAACAAGTGCTCCTTTTTTTGTTAACAGAAATAAAGGAAAAGCTCTTAGTATGGATGGCTCTGACGATGTAATCTCTTGGACTACTGCCAATGTTCCTTTATTGGATTTGATCGCCGATGGGGATTTTAGTATGGAAGTATGGTGTAAGATAAATTCAGGGGCCGATGCTTCAATTGTTTCAAAAGGGGGGCCTGCGGCAGATGTAAGTAATGTGGGATTTGAAATACTTGCTAGAAGTGGAAATCGTATTGATTTTGCTACGTCAGATGGTACTACTCAAAAGATATTGGCATATAACTCTACACTACCTTTTGATGGAAATTTTCACCATTTAATATTCACTTTTGATGCAGATGGAAATATGGAAACTATAGTTGATTTGGATAATAGTACATCAGATACTCATACAGTTACTTTAACAAAAAATAATTCTGAATTAATGCAAATAAGTGGGAGATATAATGATTTTCCAGGTGAAATAATGCTCGTTAGAATGTATGATTCCGTATTAACTACTAAAGAAAAGAATAAATTATTTGAAAACTTTGAAGAGTCTATGTTAACAATAGACACCAAAAGAAATTTTAATTATCCTTCAGCTACTGATTCCAGTGGTGAAATCAATATTGCAGCTGCTTACAATATGATTCCCACTGGTGGAAAAATAAGAGATATATCTGATAATAATCATACAGGTACCATAACTGATTGTTTGGGTACCAAAGGAATAAGAGAAAGAGCATTAAGTTTCAATGGAACTTCTTCAGAAGTAAATTTTACAAGTAATAATCCGATAGGTACTGCAGATGATGGATTTACGATTATGTGTTGGTTAAAAAGAACTGGGGCAACAACATCTAGACAAATTGTTTTTGGGACTAATGTTCAATTAAGAAATTCTATTTGTTATGTGAGAGAATCTGATAGTACTTTTAAATCAATAACTTTTACTGGTGATTTACCTTCTGTTGGAGATTGGTTTCATCTTGCACAAACTTATTCAAATGGTACTATGAGGCTTTACATAAATGGGGTAAATACAACAAATAGCCCCCTCACAGGTATTGTAACTCCGATTTTGGATATGACTACTTTTATTATTGGAAGTAATGGGAGTGGGGAATATCTTCCTGGCGATTTGGATTCCTTAGAAATGTATTCAAGAGCACTTACAGAGGATGAGGTTAAAACTCATTATAACAAGAATGCTAGGATTATTTTATTCAAAGATGATTTCAAATACGGTGGGGCAGATAGTATTGCAAAGCTTCCCAATGATTGGACTCCGGGTACTGGAGCATTTAAGATTGATGAAGATTCTACTGGAAAATTCTTAGAGTGTACTAGTAATGGGACTGTCTCTGTTGCAGTTGATTTAAATGATGCTATAGGTGATGGATACATAAAGACTTTAACAGGGGATTTGAGTAGTGATTCTGGAGATACTGTGAGCAATGCCACAAACGTAGCTTATGCAAATGGATTGTTGACTTTCACTCTAACAACTGGACAAAAAATATATGATATAGTTATTCAAAGGGGTGTGGAGGTATGAATATTGAAACCAATTTAGAAGTTGTTAAAAATGATATCTCCCACATAAAATTAGCTATGAACAAAATTAGTAAGGGTATGGATGAACATCACTTGGAACATGAGAAAATGGAAAAAAGGTTTGATGAAAGATATGCAAAAAAATATACCGAAAGACTAAGCTGGGTTATTATGACTATGTTTGGGACAATATTTGGTATAGTTCTTCTTGCTGTTTTTTCGCAAGCTGGAGGTGGATAAATGACTGCTGGAGTATATGATATAGTAATTTTACAAGGTGCTGATTTCAGTCTTTCATTAGTTTGGAAAGATTCTAGTGGAAATGTGATAGATATAACTGGTTATGATGCTAGAATGGATATAAGAGAAACGAAAGAGTCAGATACGATTATAAAAACTTTATCAGTTACAGGCGGGGAAATTACAATAACTGGGGCTTCTGGCCAGATAGATTTGGCTTTGACTGCTGCCGTTACAGATGCTTTCGATTTTGATGATGCCGTTTATGATTTAGAAATAATAAGTGCTAGTGGAACTGTTACGAGATTAATGGAAGGGGAAGTTTCTCTAAATAGGGAGGTTACTAGATCAACATGAGTGACAATACTGTAGAAGTAACAAATACTTTACAAGATGTGACAGTTAGTACAACCACAAATGAAGTTACGATAACTGAAACACCCAATACTGTGACAGTTGTTTTTCCTGGTTCACTCACTGCAACTGGATATCGTAAAGCAACAGTTGCTAAGACTAGCACTTATACTGCAACTATAACTGATGATTTAATTTATTGTGATGGAACTTTTACTGTTACATTGCCAGCAAAGGCTGATTCCTTAGGTAAAATGCTCCATATAAAGAATGAGGGCACAGGAATAATAACTGTTGATGGTGATGGGGATGAAACAATAGATGATGAAACAACGCAAGAATTATATGAGGATGATGGTATAACAATAATATGTGCCGCAGACCAATGGCACGTAGTTTAAAATGACAAAAATAGGAAAAGTAAATCAAGATACGGCGAGCGATTTAAAGACTGAAGCAGATTTATCTACAACTGCATTAAAAGGAAGGGTGGCAACAGTTGTTACAGCTCAACAAAGTGCTAATGGAGTTTATTGTAGAAATATTGGATCTACCGGAGCAACACAATTAACAAATATAGCAGCTGGACAAAAAGTTAGATTGTATTATGTTGGATTATCAAATATAAGTATAACTTCAGGATATTATTCTTATGGATACTTTGGTGCTACTGGAAATAAGATTTGGTACAATGAATTAGCCAAAAATGGTGGAGGATTTAATGCTAATCTAATTAATATTCCTGTTGAGGCTGGAGATGATGTAGATTTGTATAGTTATGCCCAACATGCAGACGTTAAAGTTATGGTTATCTTTGAAATAATGGCGAGTTAAAATGGCAATACTTTATTATAATCCAACAGGTGATGGGGGAACTACATCTTGGACACCAAGTTCTGCAGGTTCTCATTATGTTTTAGTAGATGAAGGACGTAGACCAAGTACTGCAGATCATGTAAGTATCGGAACAGCAACGCATACAGAGGAATTTACTTATTCTACTCCTTCGAGTGGAGATGATATAGTTTCAATTCAAATATTTTATTATGCCGGGAAGGATGCATTTGGAGGACCAAATTTTAAAACTTGGATAGATGACCCTATTGGTGGTGATTATACTGGAACAACACATACACCTCTTAATGGCATTTATGGATGGTTTAGTGAAACTTTAACAACTGACCCAGTTGCGTCTGGTAAATGGAATTGGTCTACATTTCAAAATTATGAATGGGGAATGGTTAGTAGTGCATCATCTTTTGGAACTGTTTATGTTGCTACAATGTACCTTAAAATAACAACGGAGGAAGCAGTAATTACCTATACACCTCACGCAGGAATTTAAAATGGAACAAGAAGAATTTACACAACTACCTTATGTAATCACTGAAAGAGGAGATTTAATGCTCGGAGCTTATGATATGATGTTTGTATCTGAGCAGCCAATTATAACAAAAGGGATTGAATTACTAAAAGAATTAATTGATTATAATAGTGTTATTGAAGTTGGATTTGGGTTAGGTTATACTGCAACTAAATTTCAAGAGTTGGGAGTAGGTAGGCATATTATTTTAGAGCCACATCCAGAGATCTATCAAAAAGCATTAGAATGGAAAGAAAACTATCCTGATTCAGACATAGTAATTTATAATGAATTCTTACATGAATGGAGTACTCCAGAAAGAGCTGATTTATTTTATTTTGATATGAATGATTTAGTATTTCAAACTCCAGATGTAATTACAATGGACTCTGAAGACATAGAAGAATTTAGACACTTGGCGATTAAAGTTATGGCAAGTTATGCAAGAGAGATTTGTGAATTACCAGAATTTATAAATAAGATAGATTATGAAATTGGTGATGTTAATTATATTCAACCACACATAATTATAGGAGAAGAATAAAAATGGCAGGAAGATATTGTACGGAAAGCGATGTTAGGAGGATTCTACAGACTTTTGACTTTACTGAATCAACAACTCCTACTAAAAAAGATGTTAAGGAAGCAATCAGAGAAGCTACGGATCATATAGATAATGAAACACATCATGCATGGAGAGAGATTAGTGTTTCTAATGAATTTTACGATTTACCAGTATTCTATGGATGTGGGTGGTCTAATAACGATGTAGAAATATTTCTTAAACATAGGGAAATAAGATCCTTTGATGCAACTGAAGGGGATAAAATAGAGATTTGGAATGGTAGCGATTATGATGATTGGTTATCTACAAAAACAGAAGGAAGGGCAGATGATTTCTGGATTGATCACGGACAAGGAGTGTTTTATTTGAAATATTTCCTACCTTGGTTTAGAAAAAGAGCACTAAGATTGACTTACAGATATGGAAATTCTAGTATCCCATCCGACATAAGGAAGATTGCAGCCCAAATAGCAGCTATTCCGTTCATTCAGAGTGATGATAGATCTTCAATGTTAAATGAAACTGGAGATCCAACAAGGATGTCTCACTCAGATAAAATTGAGAAGATGGAAAAGAATATTGCTAAAACCATAAGAAAGAGATCTGAACTTCCAATTGTTTAGTAAGCGATATAAATAACGTAATCCCTAGAATACTAGTTAGTTAGTATGTAGGTGATGTAATGGCTGTAGATATTTTGCAGGAAACACTAGATTTATTGAGTACGAATTGGACTTCTGGTAATACGGATGATAAAACTCCTTCATTTTCTAAGATAACTGATAATAAGAGATTGGAGTTTGGTAATTCTCAAGACCACATTCTGGCCCAAAGATCAGTTGGAGACATTAAACCGGTTGGTTTAGGAGATTCTAATAAACATGAAATTGAGAACTTCAATATAGATATTAGAGTTTTGGGAAGTGATCAAGAATCTCATTGGCTGAATGTTGTTGAAGAAGTAAAAAGGATATTTGATACTAATAAAATAAATCCAATGGTTGCAATATCTGAAACACATGAAATAGAATTTGATGGTTCTGGTCCAGATTTATCTAATAAAACATATAATCTATGGAGAAAAATACTACCTACTCAACTAAAACGATACAATATTGCGAGATGATTATCATGGAAAAATTAGTAAAAATAAAATCAAAACAATCTGGAATAACTGTAAGGCA
>DAOVRE010000204.1 GCA_030628305.1 Candidatus Heimdallarchaeota archaeon
TACGAAAAATAAAAGAAATCATTCAAGATAGAAAAATCAACTGGCAGCTACAAATAGGTTTACCCTTTGGTAACTTTGATCCTGCGCTTACTTTGAGTGTAGAAGAGTTTTATGCTTCTGCTATGTTTATCACTGCTGAAGGATTTAAGAATAAATTCGATCAAATGCCAGTAGTTGGAGCACATTGTTATGGATATTATTCCCATCTTCTTCCTAATAACAAAAATTGGAAGGGATGCACAGCAGGCATAAATACAGTCGGGATTACTTCTGATGGTTCAATTTTAGGATGCTTATCAATGGGTAACGACAAATTCATTGAAGGTAATGTCAGAGATCGTAGTTTTTCCGATATCTGGAATGATCCTAATTCCTTTGCCTACAATCGACAATTTACTAGGGAAAACTTAGGAGAGAATTGTGTTAATTGCTTCTTTGGAGAAACCTGCAAAGGTGGTTGTAATTCTTCTTCTCTTCATCTAACTCACACTTTTCATAACAATCCTTACTGTTTCAAGCAAATTGAGGAAAGCCTTTTTGAGGCTAAGCGATACCGGAAAGAGCTCAAGTGGTTAAAAGAAAAAGGAGTTGAAATCTGATGATAAAACTCAATCTAGGCTGTGGTGTGTTCTATAAACCAGGATATGTCAATATTGATTTATCAGAAAAGGATGTAGCTGATGAGGTACAGAATGTTGCTGAACTTAAGTATGAATCTAATACAGTAGATGTCATAGAAGCATCGCATATTATCGAACACTTCGATATTATTCATCTTCCATACATTCTTGCAGAATGGTTTAGAGTACTAAAACCAAATGGAGTTTTATGTATCGAAACTCCAAATTTATTGAAGTCGATATTTAATTTTAAACCTAGGAACTTTGAGTCAAAGAAACTCACATATCAATTTCTATTCGGGATTGATTATGAAGGAAATGCCCACAAAATGGGTTTCACTTCTCGGTTTTTAAAGAAATATCTTCTCTCTACAGGTTTTACAAAGATATCCAAACAAAAGCAAAGAAGCTTCAATTCAGAGAAGAGTATAAGGTATTGTTGCAGGAAACCTGCAGAGATTCCAATGACTAACACATTATTCTTTGTAAATCATTTCAGAACACAAATTAAAAACGAATTTGGTTTATTAGATACTCTCTTTTTAGATCATTGTGAGTCAAATTGTATGCGTTTGTTCAGCAACTTGAAACTAAAAAATAATATGCGTAATTTGAGCGATGAATTATGCTTAGAACTAATAGCTTCCCTAACGCTTTTTAGTCCCAAAGTAGCTAAAATCTTCGTTGAGCTTATCTCAGACAACTTACCTACTAACATTAATATTGATATAATAGATTATTTAGATTCAATGGATTTCTCATCTAGAATGTATGAAACTTGGAAGAATTGGATAAAAAATAAAGACGGAGCTATGTTCGATGTATTTTATTTCTATAATCATTGGACTTCAAAAATAAAGAAAAATCTGTTAGCAGAAACTAAAGTTGATGTTATGTATAATTTCATTGAATCATTAGATAAAAATGATTATAATTACTTCTGTTTTGAGCAAGTAAATATCTTATCTCTCAGGATATCTAATCAAGGATTACGTTACTTCTCGAACAAAAATTTTGAAAAAGCAAAAGAATTATTCCTTGAAGCATTGAAACTTCAACCCTACGATCCTGTTACAAACTGGAATCTAGCTAGATTATTAACAAACTCTAGTAACAAAGAAAAGTCGCTCTTCTATTATAAACAAGCAATTATGAATGTCTCATCTAGAAAGCATAAGAAGAAAATTAGAAAGGAAGTTAAGCTTCTTAAGAATGGTAATATCGAACTAATACCCTTAGAACCTATTCAAATTAGATTCTAGCTTTAAAGATTCTAGCTTTAAAGACATAAAAGGTAACTGGCTTCAACTGTCTCTAAATTAGATAGAAGATATATCAAATCAAATAAACTTATAAATCTGATAAATAAAAATCTCTCGAAAAGAGGGCATTTTAGTGACAAAAGCAATTAATGAAACAGATAATATTTGGCAGCCATCTGAAAATCTTAGTCCAAGAATAAAAAGATTAAGAGATGAATATTTCTCCTTTTACGAACGTTATGATTATTATACGAATGAAGTTCGCCCTTATACAACAGGTACCTCTTGGGATGATGTTTATAGTTACACCAACTGGGGAGCAGCTCCTGAAGGGCTTGACTTCTTTCCAGGTTATAAAGACAATCTACGCTCTTTAGCGGAAAAAGTTGACTTTCCTAATGAATTCTATAAATTATCTATTGCTGAAAGAAAAGCTCATTTCTTAAATAAAGTAGTTGAAAAAAATCTCCCGACTATGATTCTTAAAGGAGAGTTAATTATTGGAAGCCATTTCAGTACAGCTTTAAGTAGGACTCTTACAAAATCTGAAACAAAGAAATGGTCAAAGGATCAGAATAAATATTTCAAAGAATTAGTTTTTAGATGTGAAACTGGGGAATTTAATTACGGGGCTATACCTGGGCATCTGATTCCTAATTATGAAAAAGCAATAAAAATAGGTTTCTCTGGCATTCAAAAAGAGTTGAAGGAACTAAGAAAATCTCCAATGAACAAAGAACATTCTCAATGGCTTGATGCTCTAATTGAGTCTTGTGAGGCTCCTAAGCTTCTAGCTGAAAGATATTCAAAGGAAGCAGCGAGACAAGCTAAATTAGAAAAAGACCCTGGTAGAAAATCTGAGCTTTTGCATCTCTCTCGAATCTGCAAAAAAGTTCCATGGGAGCCTGCTGAATCTTTCTGGGAAGCTGTACAATCTCTTTGGTTTACTCATATTTTAGTTATGGCAGCTGAAAGTTATCCTGGACCTGGAACAAGTCCTGGACGTATTGATCAGTATCTCTATCCTTACTTTAAACAAGATATTGAGAATAAAAAAATCGATCATAATTTTGCAAAGGAGATCTTAAGTTGTTATTGGATCAAACACAATTATGCTTATGATTTCCAAGGACAAGTAGGAAATTCTCAAGGAATAAATTCTAGTTTCGGTCAATTAATTACTCTAGGTGGGATAGATGAAAATCATGAAGATGCATCAAATGAACTAACACTTTTAATGTTGGATATAATCGATGAAATTAATCTTCTTGAACCCAAACCTAATGTAAGGCTTCATGCAAAAACATCAGACAAAGTTATGAAGAAAGTTGCTGAAATGATTGCTAAATCTCAAGGAAGCCCATTTTTAATGAATTTTGATGAAACAGCAATGAAAGGACTGATTTGGCAAGGGATACCTGAGGACGAAGTTTGGAATTATGGTCCAGTAGGATGTCTTGAAAATACTATGATTGGTAATGATGTTTCCGGAACTGTTGATGTTAATGTAAACATTGCTAAGGCAATTGAACTAACAATATTTAATGGTAGAGATCTCCAAACAAAAAAACAAGTAGGACCAAAAACAGGAAATCCTAAGAAATTCAAAACATTTGATCAATTCAAAGAGGCATACATTAAACAACTCACAGCATTGCTAGATAGAGCTATAAAAGCAAACAACCATGCAGATATGATAAGAGCAGTTTATGAACCAGTTCCATATGTTTCGCTATTAATTGATGGGTGTGCAGAATCTGGAAAAGATTGTAGAGCTGGAGGCGCTAGATATAATTTCATAACAGTCGAAGCTTTGGGGTTGGCAAATGTTGCTGATTCTCTAGCTGCAGTTAAAAAACTTGTTTATGAAGAAAAGAGAATAACAATGAGTCATCTTCTAGAAGTTCTTAAGAAAAATTATGAAGGACATGAAGAAACTCGACAACTCCTGCTAAACCATGCCCCAAAATATGGTAATGATAATGATTATGTAGATAGTATAGCACGAGAGATTTCCCAATATTGGGGAATTTATGTTTCAACAAAAACCTCTCCTATAACTAATCGTAAATACCGAGGGGGTTATCTATCTTGGAATTATTTCATATCTTTTGCACCTAAAACTGGAGCTCTTCCCGATGGTCGTCCAAGAGGAGCTTACTTGTCAGGTGGTGTTGGTCCTACTCAAGGTGTTGACACAAGTGGTCCAACAGCTGCCATTATGAGTGTTGGTAAACTAGGTATGGAAGTTCAACCTAATGGATCATCTCATACAATGTCGTTTAGTCCAGCAAGTCTTAGAGA
>DAOVRE010000149.1 GCA_030628305.1 Candidatus Heimdallarchaeota archaeon
GGAAAACGAGGGTGATTTGTTAATACTCTTGGTTTGAAGTTAACGATTGCTTTTATATCGTCAAGTAGAGATTTAAGTGAAGCTTGTGTTCCAGCATATTTAGATCCTGCACACAAAATGATCACCTTAGTACTATTCCAAGGATTCGGCAGTAGTCCAATAATACCTGTCATCAAACCCAAATCTGAATGCTCACTATAGGTCTCATTTGTGAAAGAACTGTGAATGTTTTTGCTTAGAGGTGAGAGAAAACGTATTGGAAGACTATCACCATATAAATCCATAATCTCAGAAGTTATTTTGTTAACTGCGCCTGAACCTATTACCAGCATATTTTCAGTTTTTACTTGGGTTGTCTGATAATCCAATAAAGATTCAATTAGTATCTTATCAATTGAAATTTTCTTAATTTTTTGGGCCCAATAAGTAAGCATTTGTGCTATTTCAGGAGTATAAAGAGCGTCTATTGTACTTGCAGCATCTGTCATCCATGAACCATAAACCACCTTCAATTTGAAACTATCGCCAAGAATTAAACAATCTGGAAAATCATCCCATGTATATTGAAAATCAAAACTAAGTTGAGCAGGCCACTCAATATCTTCGTATTCAAGAAGCAAGTTTCTGAAGAATTCACTGGAAAGAAGTTCATGATTTGGCGAGTAAAAGACTCTATTTGAACTCCCTAGTTTAATTTCTTGTCTTCTAATTAGATTTAGTTCAGTAAGCCTATCAAGTATATTGTATATGGTGCTTCTGTTCGTTATTGGTAAACGATTCAACAATTCAGTTGCCGATACAGAACGGGAAAATGAGATAATTTGTGAAAGAACCATTCTTCTCGATGAGTCTGAAAGATATGAAGAAATCTCTTTATGTTCTAACATTGAATAAATTCTCCTTAGTTTACATCTATAAAATGACTCATAAAAAACTTCGGGATATTTGTGTTTATTTCAAATTAATAGAAGTGAACAGTTAATAAGAGGTTAGGAAAAGTTCTTGAGTCTATTTTAGAGAGTTTCTCTATTTAAGAGAAACGCTATTTTTCGCCTTATCAAAGTATTTGCAAAGGTTTTAAAGGAAAAGAAGGCATTAATTCACTAAAGATAAGTGCCTAAAATGACTGATGAAAGCTCGTTAGGTCAAGATTCAGATGAATACTTAGAGGACATAATAGATGTTAGTAATATTG
Source organism: Candidatus Heimdallarchaeota archaeon (assembly GCA_030628305.1). Next base: position 1,196 of record DAOVRE010000149.1, read on the forward strand.
CTGAGAGCTTCCGAAGTAAAAACTATGGTTTTTCAAAAGCAGAATCGGAAATTCTGTTGAATCTAGAATCTTCTTTGTTTAAATGTCAGGATAGCGGTTGGGAAATTGACAATATACTCGAAGATGGAGAATTAACCCCTTTTGAATTTGACCAGTTATCTATGCATGTAAATCAAATTGATGAAAATATTACCTTTCTTTCAGAAAAGCACAAAGAAAACATAGAAACTGTAAACAAAATTATTCATTTCCACAACGAGGTTGAAGGATTAATTGAGGAATCGTATTATACAAAAGTTAATCAAAAATTAAGTAAGATTCATAGGACTAATCACAGGACATATTCAATTGACGAAACATCGTTCTACGATGGCATAAAAGCAATGAATAATATCTTGCAGAAGAAAAAAGCATCCGATGAAAATGATGAAATATCAAAATTGGAAAGAGAGATTATTTGTTTAACAACAATCTTTGGTACAATGGAAGAGAAAGTTATATTTAATATTCTTTACACAAAACCAACCCTAATTCTAAAAGCTTTTAGGACTTCTTTGGAGATTATAGAGGCTACAATAATGCCAATCTATGAGCTAATCAAGGAATCGTACTATTTGGATAAAATACAAAGTGCTAAAGAAGGATTAGCTAAAATTGCTGAAACTGAAGATTTTGAAATCGGTAATACAATTTCAATAAAGGGATTATTCACTAGAAAAAGAGGTATAAGTAAGATTGAGGAACTGAGTGATGTTCTTAAAAGTTTTAGTTAACAATAACTGGAAATATTGTTTTACTTCAAAAACAGTCGTAATTTCCTTGGAAAAAGGTTTTTAACAAGTATTAAAATCTGAAATCATGCGCGACAAAACTGAGAATGTTGCAGATCTTGTTGCATATGGTATAAAATGTTGTGAAAAAAACAATGTTGAATATGCAGATGTTAAATTCATGAATACCCAGATGGAAGAAATTTCTTATAAAAATGAAACTTTGGATCAGATTAGTCGAGTAGACAAAGTTGGTATTGGAATAAGATGTCTGTTAAACAAAAGCTGGGGATTTGCTAGTACAAATGAGTTAACTAGAGAGAAAGTAACTGAATTAGTTAACAAAGCTGTAAGGATAGCTAAAGCCTCTTCTTTAGTTAAGAAATTTGATATTGAATTAGCAGATGAGCCCATCTATGAAGATACTGTGAAAACTCAGATGAAAAAAGATCCTTTTGAAGTTGAATTAAGTGAGAAAATGGAAGTGCTTCAAGAGAGTGTAAAACGTATTAGAGAAGTATCAGAGAGAATTAAGGTAGCAACTAGTCACTATGTAAGTAGAAAGGATCGTATGGTTCTATATACAACTGAAGGAACAAAAATAGATCAAACAATTGTATTCTGTGGTGGGGGAGTTGCAGCTACAGCTGTTGAAGGAGGAGAAGTACAAACAAGGAGTTTACCTGCCAGTTTCAGAGGTGATTTCCATACTCAAGGTCATGAGTATTTTAAAAGCCTTAACCTTGTAGATGTATCAGAACAAACTGCTCATGAGGCAATGAAGTTACTAAAAGCAGAAAAGATGCCAAGTGGGAAAGCAACAATTATTCTTGGTCACTCACAACTTGCGCTTCAAGTACATGAAAGCTGTGGGCATCCAACAGAATTAGACAGAGCAATTGGCTATGAAGCCGCTTATGCGGGAACTAGTTTTCTTACACCAGATCTTTTGAATAAAGATTTCAAGTATGGAAACGAGTTAGTTACAATGGTTGCTGATGCAACAGTGGCGGGGGGTTTGGGTACATTCTATTATGATCACGAAGGAGTAAAAGCACAGAAAAATATTCTTGTGGATAAAGGTATTTTTACTGGGTTCATGTCTTCAAGAGAAACAGCAAAAGCAATTGGATTAGAAAGAAGTTCTGGAGCTGCACGTTCTATGGGATATGATAGAATACCAATTGTAAGAATGACTAATGTTAATCTTGAACCGGGAGATTGGGAGTTCGACGAATTAATTCAAGATACAAAAGAAGGTTACTTCTTAGATACAAATAGAAGCTGGAGTATTGATGACATACGTATGAATTTTCAATTTGGTACGGAAATAGGTTGGAAGATTGAAAATGGTGAGATGACAAAGATGATCAAAAACCCAACTTATGAAGGTATAACTCCAGAATTCTGGGGTAGTGCGAGTGGAATCTGTAACGAAAAACATTGGAAGATCTTTGGAACTCCAAATTGTGGCAAAGGAGAACCAGGACAAGCAGCTTATGTTGGTCATGGAATTGCTCCTACTAGATTTGAAAATGTTAGAATTGGTATATTGAAATAAAGAGAAATCAAGAGAAATTAGATTTGGCAAAATTTCCAATTTTCTTCAAAGCTTTTTTACTTTCAGGTATCAAATTGCCAAATATCTGAAAGACATGAAACATCTCATCCCACAGATCTAGTTCTACTGCTACTCCTTGTTCTTCAGCTTTCTTAGCAAAACGGATTGAATCATCAAGGATAATTTCAGCTGTTCCTGTTTGGATTAATAGAGGAGGTAATCCAGATAAATCGCCATACAAAGGAGAGATTAAAGGCTGTTCAACATTCTGTGCCTTAGCATAAATTTCTGCAGATTGTATCAATTCGTTTTCAGAAAGCATAACTTCTTCTTTTTCCTTGGTTTTGATAGTTTCTCCTGTATTAGCCAAATCTGTCCAAGGTGACAAACAGATTGCAGCTGCAGGCATAGGTAATTTTTCTTCTTTAAACTTCAGTAGAGAAGCCAATGTCAACCCACCTCCTGCAGAATCTCCAGATAATATAATGCTAGTTGGGTTAAATCCCTTGACATCAAGTAACCATTGATAAGCTGTAACCACATCCTCAATGGCTGCAGGAAAAGGATACTCAGGAGCAAGTCTATAATCCAATGTCAATACTGAACAATTTGAATGAACACCAATACGAGCAGCTAATCCTCTATGTGTATTCAATGAACCAGCATGGTAAGAACCTCCGTGAAGATAAACAATCACTCGATCGGTTTGACAATCTTTAGGATATAACCACTCTGCAGCTACCTTATCTATAATAAAAGGCTCAACTTTAACGTTTCGTGGAGATTTAAACAGAAAAACCTGCCCTTCAAGATTTTTCCTAGCTTTTTCAACATCAAGAGGACCGTAAATTTTCATTTTCATCATCCTCATAATTCCAACAAAGAATCTAGCACACAAACTTTTCATGACAGCAATAAGCACGGCTACTTGTAAATAAAATACTAGTACAATCTTGAGAAAAAGAAAGAGGAAATAGTGATTAAAGCAATTTGAAATACTTAGTAAACATTTGAATGTACTTTAATCCCTTTATCTTCAGTTTTCCAGTTAGGATAGCTTTAATTGGATTCACTTTTCCTGATCCAAACCCGATAAAAGTGGCGGTGGTCGTTATTATAGCACCTTCACATTCTTTTTTAGCTTGTTTGATATTTATCTTGGAATTTTCAATTTGCTCAAAATCTATAAGACCATTTTGTATTTTCAGTTTAATAGCCTTAGGGTCTTCTTTAGCCACTAGAAGCAAAGAGTAATTATCATTTTTATGCTCCTTAAGAAACGCCGGATTAGTGTTTAAAGATTTAAGCATAGCAAAAATAATAGATGCGAAGCCTTCGTAAACCTTACTTTGATTATACAATGGTAACACCATTAGCATTGCTTTCTTGTATCTGGAAATTATTTCATCTACAACTCTCTCATCCATGGGAGTTGATAAAATAAAAGCCGTTATTCCTCTAGATACAGCATAAATGCCATTTATTGCTAATGCAAGAGTCAAGTACTTTGAGAAATTTAGAGTTGGTATAAGTTTGAAAACAGTTTGTCGCGCATTTACTACCGGTTCATCAAAAAGATATAC
>DAOVRE010000025.1 GCA_030628305.1 Candidatus Heimdallarchaeota archaeon
AAAGGAGAATCACATAACATCCAACTAAGCTGGTCTTCTCCAGTTCCACCAAATCTTGGAGGTATATTTACTAAAATCTGTAAACCTCCATCATCAGCTTGAGTGTTAATGATTTTTATTAAGATTTCACTTAAAATTTTATTGTCTTGTTTTATTCCAATATCTGTTAAAAAGGATAGTTTATGAATAGGGTGAGAAGCATCATTATGTCTTTTCAATGGTGGATTAGGCCATTTTTGAACTTCTTTAAGCAAAGATTTTATTTGGGGATTATTTATCATCTTCTTTTTAGCTGAAATTATATCGTTGGATTCAGGGGATTGACCAATTAAATCTAATCTAGTTTTATATTCTACCCATGGTTCTGCATTTAATAACCAATTTAGTATGGAATCATTCATAGTTTACTTTCATGGTTTTCTATATAAAAGTAAGTTGTCAATAAAAAGATGTCAATTTTATACTGTTTAATCTAAACCTACTTCTACCCTTTTTTTCTCGACTGCTTTCATCAATTCCTTTGAAAAAGTAACAAAAGCTTCCTCGACTTTCTCTCCTGTTTTAGCTGAAGTTATGAAAAATGTCTCTTTTGGTAGATTTAATTCCTCGATTATTGCATGTATGCTTTCGTCTGAAACTGATACTTGTTCTTTCAAATCTGCTTTGTTTCCAATCAAGAAATAAATCACGTCTTCTTCAACTGCATCTAGATCCTTCTTCCATGCTTTTACTGAAGCTAATGTATTTTCTCTTGTCAAATCAAATACTAGAAAACAACCTCTCGAACCACGATAGAATTTCTCCCTGACTGAAGCAAATCTTTCTTGTCCCCCAATATCGCTTATAAGAAACAGAACTTCATCATTTCCTACAAAGAGTTGTTTACTTAGGATGTCGACACCAATTGTCATTAAATATGAAGATTGAAATCTATTATGTACAAATCTTGTGATAAGGGAGCTTTTTCCTACCCCCGGGTCTCCAAGTAAAACAATCTTGAAGATATATTTCTTGCCCTGTTCTTCTGTCATTATTTTCCCCTTTTCATCCTTATATTATTGTATTTTTATTAAGTTTTCTGCTCTATTTTTCTGTAATTCTGTTTATTCTACAAATCTAGTCATTAGATCATTTGCTAGCTCTTCATCAAACTCTATCCTTGGTGGGAATTCTATCACCCCATCATCAGGATATCGTGGAATTAGATGAAAGTGTATGTGAAAGATTACCTGCCCCGCATCTTCACCATTGCTTTGTATGATATTTATTCCTGTTGCACTTGTAACTTCTTTTAATTTTCTTACTATTTTAGGTAGTTTCATCATAAAGTCCGTATTTTCCTCTTTTAGTTCATACATGTCAGTTATGTGTTTTTTTGGTATGAAAAGTGTGTGTCCTCTTGCAATGGGATAGATATCAAGGAAAACAAGGACTTCATCATCCTCATATAGAGTATTATTGGGGATTTCTCCTCTCACAATTTTACAGAAAATACAATCATCATTCATTCTAAACTAACTCTTCTTTTCTCTAAAGATTGAGGGGGTCTTTTTCAGTTTTTTGCCTACTAAACTTAATTTAGTTACTTGGCTGAGATTTCTAACCCTCTATCTTGTTGCATCAAATAAGCTACTCCGCCATGTTCATTAATTGTTTTCATAACTTCTTCTTCACTATTTGGAGCATATGCTAAAAATGACCCACCATTTCCACTCCCCATCAATTTGCACCCCAGAGCACCAGCATCATTAGCATAAAGTATCAATTCCTGCATTTTAGGCGTGACATTTTCTAGATATTCCTTTTGGATACGATGATGTTGGTTCAGTAGTTCTGCAAATCGGTTCTTGTTCCCCCCATTATTTTTCAGTAAATCATAACCTGCTCTTACTACATCTCTGATTCCTATAATCCCAAGTAGTCTCCTTAATCCAACACTTTCCTTTTCTTGGTATTCTTCCTTGACTATTCCGATCGGATAATCTAGTAGATTGAAATTTTGGTCTATCTTTTTCATCAAATTTATTCCTTCATTTATCTCCTTCTTTCTAACCATCAGAGTTTGAATTGTTTCCTTCTGCTTCAAAGTATCTCCTATAATTAGCCCATCTAATTTAACATTCAGTCTTTCGAAGTTATATTGACCTCTGCATTCAAGATAAATGATGTCCCCCAATACACTTGCAAAATGATCCATCATCCCCCCAGCCTGGTTCAGATTTATCACCTCTGCTAAATAAGCTTGTTTCGCAAGTTCTTTATCAGAAGAATTTACTCCCGCGGCTTTATCAAAAAATGCTACTAATGCTGCACAAAAAGCTGATGAAGAAGAAAGTCCCTTACCCATTGATAAACTCGATTTAACCTCTATTTTTGCTCCAAATGATTTAGGCAACCGTTTTTGATACATGTTAAACGCAGAAAAAATATAATCTTTCTTTGATTTTATTGACTGGTTCTTATTTTCAAATTCTATCGCTTTTTCTAAATCTGTTAAATTGATGCGAATAGTATTGTCATTTGTTATTTTTCCTGATACATTTATTCTATTATCAATTGCTAAAGTGATAACTTCTAGACCCATATAGTCTACATCCTCACCAAAAAGACAAACCCTTCCCGGTATTGAAATGTAAATTTCCTTCATCTTAATGAGACCACTTTTCTTTGTATTGATTGGCTTTGTTCTTTAAGCTTTCAAAGTCAAAAGTGTTGAATTTGTTGTTTTGATAGATAATTTTTCCATCTATCATAGTCATACTCACATCTTTGCCAGATGCAGAATATACCACGTGAGATATAGGATCATAAATTGGGATAGCATCGATAACATCAATATCAATTTGAATAACATCAGCCCTTTTCCCTTTTTCAATGGAACCAATCTCTTTGTCCCAATTTAAAGCTCTTGCCCCATCTATTGTGCCCATTCTCAATACTTGTTTTGCTGGAAGCAATCTTTCATCCAAATGCTTCACTTTCTGTAGAAAGGTCGCTAAGCGCATTTCTCTGAACATGTCAAGATTATTGTTACACGGAGCACCGTCTGTTCCTAGCCCTACAATTATTCCAAGATTCAGATGTTTCTTTACGTCACAAATCCCTGAAGCTAGTTTACAATTACTTGATGGGTTATGCGTAAGCCTTGTATCCGTTTCTTTCATTATGGTGTACTCTTCCTCGTCTAGCCAAATCCCATGTGCAATAATTGTTTCGGAACCCAAAGCCCCCACATCCTTTAGTGCTCTGATGTAAGAGGTTTTGTAATATTTTTCTACTTCTTTACATTCAACTTGTGATTCTGAAGCATGTGTGTGAATCATTAAATCATCATATCGATGTTGTGTTTCAACAATGCCTTTCATCAACTCTGGAGAACAAGAAAGCAAGAATCTAGCATTTAGTGTATATTTAATTCTCTCATTATGCGTATAATGAAAATTTGTAATTTGTTGATTTATAGTTTCAATTATTTCATCTGCACTTTCTATGCGTTCAGTTGGTGAGGATGGGTTAACATCCATTAGCATTTGACCTATTCTGGTTCTAATACCTGTTTCAATTGCACTATTTATCCCTGATTCTGCATTACTAGAAGATAACATGTCGTTTGCGGTTGTTGTTCCTGTTCGAATCATTTCAGCGAAACCAAGCAAAGAAGAAGTATGCACGTCATCAGCTGTAAAATCTGATTCACCAGGAATAACGACTTTTTCCAACCAATCAAGTAAAGCTAAATCATCTGCTTTGCCTCTTAGTAAAGTTTGAACGCTATGAGAATGTGTGTTAACTAATCCCGGCATAAGAATCTTGTTTTCACCAGAAATAATTGATGTTGCAGAATAATCTTTGTGAATTTCCTTCTTAGTACCTACAGCTACAATCTCACCGCCTACTACTAAGATTGCTGCATCCTTCAAAACAGAATTTGAAGGGTTGCTTGTAATTAAATAATCAGCTTCAATTATTGTATCTTTCACTCTTATCAAAACACTAATCGGGAATATCTTAATAAATTCTATTTTTTAGTTGTAATTAAAGGAGAATATATCTCATGGATGAGAAACTTGCAGAACTGACCTCCGAGATTAAAAAATGTGAAGCTTGCCATCTTAAAGAAAATAGGATCCAAGTTGTTCCAGGGGCATATGGTCCTAAGAATAGCTTGTGTTTTATTGGAGAAGCCCCTGGGTTTTATGAAGATAGGGATGGGGTGCCTTTTGTTGGAAGATCGGGAAAGTTACTGGATAAAATGCTAGATAGTATTGGTTTTTCACGAAAAGATGTGAGTATTCTCAATGTTGTAAAATGTCGTCCAACAGATGAAAACAGAGATAATAGAACACCCAAGGAATCTGAACTGAGGTTTTGTGGGGATAGGTGGTTGTTTAAGCAGCTAAAATTCTTGAACCCCAAGCTAATTGTTACTTTAGGAGGCATATCATTAAAATTCTTTTTTCCATCAGCAAGAGTAACGAAAAGCGCTGGAAGTACTTTAACACTTGAAGGAGGGTATTCAGTCTTTGCTACATTTCATCCAGCGTATATTCTTCGGAATTACAACAAAATAGAAGAGTATAGTTCTCACTTTCAAAAGATAGTTGAAGTTTATAACAAAGCTAATGGGGAAAAATCAACAAGAAAATCCAAACGAAGCGAGCAGAAATCACTAACAGATTTCATTTGAGCATGGTTTATTTCTGAAAAATTTACTAGAATACTTCGTTGATGAAAAAAGTTATATTACGTGATGAGACCCTAGAATTAATGAATAAGAGGAAGAAGCTTTTTGGTACAGCTGGTATTAGAGGTCCTTACGGTGTAAAAGTAACAGCTGAACTTGTTATTGGTTTAAGTCAAGTACTTGTTGATCAATACAATGGTGAAGGAATTTTGGTTGCACATGATGCCAGAACTTCTTCAGAGGCTTTAGGTCAAAGTGCTTGTTCTGCTATTTCACTAGCTGGAGGAAAAGTATATTCAGTTGGATTGTGCACTTTTCCTGTAATTGCGAATTTAACTTGTGATGAAAAACACAGTGTTGCCATATATATTACTGCATCACACAACCCTCCACAAGACAACGGAATTAAGGTGTTAAGAAATGGAAGAGAATTTATCCAAGAGGAACAAGAAAAAATAGAAAGTGAATTGGAAAAAAGATCAAACAAAAACAAATTATTCAACTATGTAAGTTGGGATAAAATTCTACCACAGAGCAAAATATCCAATGCTAATGAAACATATAGTAAACGAATTATAAATAAACTAGATTTTCATGGAGATGGTAAAAAAATCATTCTAGATTGTGCTAATGGACCTATGTCTGATTTAGCTCCTAAGCTTCTTTCCAAACTTGGCTTTCAAGTCACGACAATTAATTCACACATTGATGGACATTTTCCTGGTCGTTTGGCTGAACCTAGCCCTGCTAATCTAGGAACATTGTTAGAATTATGCAGAGAAAACAAGACTATGGGAGTGGCTTTCGATGGAGATGGAGATAGAATTGCAGTTATTGATGAATCTGGTGAGTTTGTTGAACTCTCGAGAATGAACGCCCTACTAGCAACATTTGCTATAGAGGAAGAAGGACCCGGAAACATTATTGTAAGTATAGATTCTTCAACGACTATCGATAAAACTGTCGACAAAATCGGTGCGACAACAATTAGAACAAATTTAGGGGAACTTCACGGCAAAATAACTGAACTAACAGAGAAAAACGAAAAAGTAATCTTCGCCGCTGAACCATGGAAGCCAATATTTCCTTCCTGGGGTTTCTGGATAGATGGATTATTTGCAATGGTGAAATTGTTGAAAGTGATTACATCGCGCAAAACCACTGTTTCTGGCATCATGAGGGACGTTCCAAACCATATTGCTGAGAGAAAAGCTTACATGGTCGATTCTGAGGATGTTCTAACAATATTTGAAGAGTGTAAAGAGAAGCTAATTGAGAGAATGAAAAATCAGGAAGGAAGAGAGTTAACGATAGATGGTCTTAGATATGATTTGAATGATGGCACATGGATATTAATAAGAAAATCAGGAACAGAACCAAAAATTAGGATATACTACGAATCACCAACAACGGAAAGATTCAAATGGGTAGAGCAAATCGTTAAAGAACTTGAAGATATTATTATGAAAAAGTGATTGCTAATGGTATCAGAAATTATGCAAAACGAAGTAAGACTAACGAATGAAAGGTTAAGGATTTCCATTTTCATCCTACTATTCTGGGTAATTATCACTACATTAGATGTTACAGGAGCTATTGGTTTAAGAGAGAACAATATTGGGTTTTTAACATATGCAATTATTGCCTCAACTGCAATTATTATGCTATTATTGAGTTTGGGGATACAAATTGAGCCTTTAGTAAATGGGATGATTAAAAATCGGAAAGACATCGATAAATTCTGGGAAAGTCAAAAAGAGTTAAAACCAGACATCAAGAAGCGAACATTAGCAAGCGAGATTCTTCTTATCATTGCTGTACTATTAATGATGACATCACTGTTATTTATTGTAGTATAAAATTATCCTTAGAAAAATTGTACAAAACACGATCAACTGAGAGTTATTAGTAATGGAAAACCGCGTTGATTTACTTAACAATTTAACTCCAAAAGCTAGAAATTATATCGGAGAGTCAATAGGTTTATTCTTGAAGAACAAAATAGACTTGTTAAGCGTAATTATTTTTGGGAGTGCTATCAGAGGCGAATATCAGCAAGATTTATCGGATGTTGATATGATTTTTGTGATAAATGATGACACTGCAAAGAAGGTTAAAAACAAAATTGGTAAAGAATTAAACGAGTTGGAATATAAGCACACTTTTAGAAAGAGGAATGCGTCCATTGTAGATGCAGTTTACAAACTTGCTGAAGATATGACAGGAATGTATATCTCACACTTTGTATGTTACAGAAAAGATTTTCTTGATGCAAAATTTTCTAGTGTCTTCAACCTAAATTTGTTTTTATGTAAAATATTCGCGCCCACAGATGTTGTTTGGGCAAGTGTCATAAAATCAGCTAAAACACTGTGGGGAGAAAATTTACTTGATAAATCAAGTCTATCAGAAGTTACTAGACATCAGATAAGAAAAAGCAGATGGATGAATATTGTTCTTTGTACAGGTGCTTTGTTAACATATCCACTTCATTCCGATGCCACTAAATACGCTATGGAGGCAGTCAAATGGAGTTTGCAAACTTGCTATTTTAGTTATACATTGAAACCTGCTAGTACGGAAGAAGCTGTTTTGTTTTTTAATCAAAATAATTATAGAAATCCCATTCTTAAAGAGCTTTTAGAATTAAGAAGAAATTATCAAAAATCCTTGAGTTTTGTTAGAAAAAGTTTTAGAGCAGTTATTTATCTACATAAAAAAACACTAAAAGAAAATGAACTACCAAAGAAGATAGAGTAATTGGAGAAGTGTCTAATTAAACACTTATTCATTTTTGAAAAAAAAAGATGGGTAGAATTAATTTTCCACCGCTTTGTATATAATTTTGAATCTATTTATCATAGATCCCTTTATAGGGGGCTCTTTCTCCTTGCAAGTATCTTTTATGAGGATCTACAATAAAGGAAGCAATAACAACTCCTACTGTAAAGAGAACTAGTAAACTGCCTAGAGCTACGCGCATTGCATTGGCTAAACCTAATGATTGTGATACATAAATCATTAAACCAAATAATAGTGGAGATACTATTGCACTCACTCTTCCAGCTATTTTTTGAAATCCACCGTATTGTGCCAACTTTGATGGAGGAGCAAGAACCATGATAAATTGTCTCCCCACTATCCAAATTCCACCAAAGCCTACACCTATAAATATCGCACCAAGCCATATTAACCCAACAGGAATAGTTACTGACCCTATCTGCAGTCCACTTAAGATAAAGATAGTCAATGCAATAAACCATGAACCACCAACAGCCATAAACAGATTTTTAGGTCCTAGTCTATTCATAAGTCTTCCAACTATGATGCCAAAGAATACAGAGAATATTATTCCTCCCAAAATAATGTAATTTGTCATTCCTGTAAGTGCTTCTCCACCTACCGTTGAAACTACAGGCACCATATAAAGAATCGTTGTATTAGCTGCATCTGTGATGAAGAACCAAGCTAAGAAAAACAACCAAGAATTTTTGTCAGAGACAATTTCTTTAAGGGATGTTTTAAAGGAAATTAATGATGATTTCACATAATCCTTTGGTGAAATAGCTTCCTTGGGTGGATTTTCAACCTCTTTATGAAAGAGGTAAGGAATACTGATCAAAATTATGATGACAGATGAGATTACAAACAAGTATCTTAACCCACCATAGTTTATACTGTTTGGGTCAATGGCTGTTGACCCTACTTGCCAGATTCCGGAATCTACGGGAGTGTGTGGTCCAAACAAACCTGGAAGACCTATGACAATACTTACAGCTATTGCAATTATTGATCCAAATGCTGCGATAGCTCCACCGATAGCTTGCATAAAACCTCTTGTTTCTGTTTCAGCAATGAATGGAATTTGAGCGTCATAAAACATTCGACCAGCTTGATAACAGAAGTTTGCTATGACAAACAAAAAGCATGCCCACCAAAAGTTCACCCAAACTGTGATTAATGCAGTTGCAGTTACCATTATACCAGCTGAGATAATTACTGCTGGTTTTCTTTTCCCTGCTTTATCAGAGATAGCACCCAAAATTGGTCCCAATAAAGCAATCAAAAGATTTGAACCTGCCATAAAAACTGACATTACAATGAATACAGTTGGGTACTCCCATTCCATTGCAACGCCCATTAATAAAACAAATGGGGTAAATGCTAAACTTATTACAGATTGTGAAAAGAAAGTATCAGCCATGTCATAGCTATACCACAACCAAGCGTTTTTTCTGCTTGATTTTTTAGATTCTAAATTAGTTTCTTGAATATCATGTTCATCTAAAACTATTTCTTTATTTGACATATTATTTCACCTTTAATATCTCTAAGAGCAGAGAATTTGTTTTCATCGATACCAGTTTAATTTAAAGCTTCTCTTAAAACGCTTGAGTATTGAAGATTTACACGAATGTGTTATTTATTGCGATGTAATGGTCTCTCAAATACAACAAGGGAAGGCGGGATTCCATCATTTTTGCTAACTTTGCAAAATTCTAAGGATACAATTCCCATTAATCTCTCTCTTCTTGATTCATCTGTTTTCATGTAAATGAATCTTCCATTGAGAAGTTCAGCAGCGATTTGCGGGTAATCTGTCTGATTATGGATTTTGTCTTTAGTACCATTGGTTACGAAAACTTCCTTTGTTACATCAGAAACCTTACCAAAGAGCTCAAAATCCTTTACGGAGTCAGCTGCTCTTTTCCATTTCCAAATTTCAGCATTATCTGCAAAAATTTCAGCTCTTCTTCTTTGAACTTCTTCTTTCATGCCACACAACTGTATTCGTTTAACTATTGACCTAATTAATTCAACTACAAAGACGGGTAATATGGGCGATACAAATCTAAGAAACCACTTTGGAAACCATAGAGTATGCATAGGATCATTTGTAATGATCGTTGGAGCGTCTATTACTCCATCAATTAAACCTTGCAGAACTATTGCTCCACCCCAACAAGTACCATAGAGAACAAAATCTTCTTTGTCTAATTCAAGGCAATTAATCACATCTCGTATGTCTCTAGCCTTCTGGCTCATATCCATTTTAGCTCTTTTTCTATCCAATCTGCTACTTCTTTTTTCACGAGTTTCGACATAATAGCATTCTACTTTATCATGGATAACTTCGTAAAATTCCATAAATCCTATTTCAGTTCCTCCCCATCCAGGAATAAAAACTAAAAGACGTTTTGAAATTGGGTTATCAGGTTTAAAATGGTATACTCTGATTTCACCATCGTCTACAGGAACATAGAAACTGTCAGTTGTATCAATCTCCCAGAAGTTTGGAACCTTTCTTTCAGTAGCTAAGAGCATTTTGTGAACTTTTTGTTCTAACTCTGGAGTTATATCCAACATAGACTGTTCGGTGTGTAGAGTTTCGCAAATCTGTTTTACCATCTATCTCTCTTCAGAAGCACTCTATTATTAAATTTTTCATACTTCGAAAGAAGTTTGTTGATTTGTGATATACTAATTATGATACCATCTTCTAATAAGCTGATCTTCTAATTTCCAGTCGAAAGGAGGGGGTTTTAAAAGAGATAGAGGTTAGCGAAAGTATTCAAAGCTTAACTAGTCTTACGACGCATCATATTTCTTGGAATATCTTTATTTACTATTAACTCAAGCGAATAGTAATGTCACAGACGAGATTCTCTGAATTTGCTGTGTTTTTTGATGATGGGGGGGTAATGAATGATAATCGTATTAGAGGGGTACAATATCAAAAGTTAGTTGGGGAGTATTTTACACCTAAATTTGGGGGAGAACCCTATTTGTGGGCTGAAGGTAATTTCAATTTTGTAAAAGAAATTATGAGAGAATACACCGAAGCTATTTGTGATAGTAGAGACATTGATTACAAAACATATCATATGAATTTTGTAAAAAGATGGATAGAGGAGATGTTTAATTATGTGGGAGTTGAACTTCCTGCAAAATCAGAATATAAACAAATATATCAAGAAGCGATTGAATACATCACACCAAATATTCGATCATCATATCCGGGTGTTGTAGATGCTATTAAAAAATTAAAGAGATTTGGATTTAAGCTTTATACAGCTTCAGGGGAAGATTCTCTTGAGCTAAAAGGATATTTACAGGGCATGAGGGTAAAAGATCTTTTCGAGAACTTTTATGGTCCAGATCTTATTAATACACACAAGACCAATGATAATTTCTTTAAACGAGTTTTAGATGATGTATGGTTTGAACCAGATAGAACAATAATCATCGAAGATAATCCAAAGTTCCTTGAATGTGCTTTGAATAGTGGTACCAATGTTATTCAAGCATGTTTAACTGGCGAATTCGAACCAAGTTATCAGCATTATATTAAAGATATGAATGAACTACCTAAGGTTGTTACTAATCTAGTCAGCAAAATAAAATCATAAATGAACGCATCTAGAGGGGAAAGAAAAGGATAACGGACCTTATTAGAAGAGTGAAATTTTATAAATGTAACCTTGTTGTTTAGGTCACTTTCTGGTGAAGGAACCTTACTGCAAGGTTTTACGTTTAAGAACTAATTTTCGTATTACAAGAGCTGCAACCGCAAATATGAGCGATACAGTTGTCGTTGTTAGGCTAAAGATGAAATTGGTATATTGTCCATGAATGGGAAATTGTTCTAAAATAAGATAAATGACAATACCCAATACAGTTGTTCC
>DAOVRE010000013.1 GCA_030628305.1 Candidatus Heimdallarchaeota archaeon
GTAAGTGGGCTTACTATAAACTCCAAACTGAACGATTCATCATCGAATATTCAAGCTCAAGCTGAAGATTTGACAGTGATCATTGAAAAAGATCAGTTCTATTTTAAAAATGACACCGTGAAATCAAACGCCTACATCTATTGGGCAGAACTTGAAGGTGGTCAGTTGTTAACTATTTATGGAAACACTTCAGACATGTACCAAATAGAATTTTGGGATGGTTTAGGTAACCTTACTCAAAAAACAGAAGTACAAAATGGCGATTATGAAATTTTTCCAGACAGGATAGCGATTACTATTCGCACAACAGAGTTGTATTATCAGATACGAAGTAATTATTATCCAGATTATTTTCTTGATACTAATTTCATAGTTATTTTTGATACATTCTGGGCTCAATTCAGCTATTTGACTCCAGAGGGAGAGGAGAGATATGCGCCAGTAAATTATCATAATAGACAATTGCTTCCAGAAGGGGCTGGAATAGTAAGTTATGCTCCAACAGATGGAGCCATTATCGTAAAGGAAGGAAATTCATTTGGTATAGTTTGGGAATATTCTGAAAGAGCTATGGATCCTTTCCATGAACCATTAACTTATGAAATAACATATAATTTTGATCCAATCTATCTGCAGTTTACAGAACAGATGTTTAATAATCAACAGCAGCAACAAGAGAAAGAACAAATAGATAATTTGCTAGATTTATTAAAAACATATTTCAAACTAATAACTTATTTTGCCATAGTATTAAGCCTTATAGCTGCACTCCTTGGTTATTTAAGAGCAAAAAGGAAATTTAAATCAAAATTAAATGAAGCACGAAATATGCCAAAAAAAATGCTGAAAGACATCGAAAAAGAGACTGATCCCGGCAAAAGGGTTTCTTCAATGTTCAGTGTTCTTTTCTTGGTATTAATTCTATCTTCAGCACTTCATCAGGGAGATAATCTGACAGAAGCTCAAGATGTATCATATCTAACTAATAATAGACAAATTACAATAGAGGACTATTCTGAAATAGAGGCTTCTAGTGAGAATATATTATACGACACTTCAATTGATTTAGGGAAAGATGGCATTGCGTATGAAACAGTGACAATAGAACTCCCATATACAGCAGATAATTTTAGTATCTGGGTTGATACAACAACAGTACTTGATTTTAGAGCTTATAACAGCTTAGGAGCACCAGTATCTTATCAAGAATTTACTGATCATTTTCTGATAAGAAATGTTCAAGGATATGTTAGATATGAGATAGTGAAACCTTATGTTTACTATAACAATAGCAATATTCTAGTGTATATAGATTATTTCTGGTTGCTTTTTGTAGACGAAGAAGCAGAGGAGGAAGATATAGGATACTTGAAAGCCGACATAGATTTCACTATAGTAGTCCCTGATGGAGCGATTCTATATAGTGCATCTCCAGAAGATATTTTGACTCTATCTCAAACTCCCGAGGGGAGAAGAAAAGTATCATTCTCTGATACAGATAGACAAATAGATCCTTATCATGAACTTTTCTCAACACAAGTGACATTCTCCTATATAGATGTGATAGAAGCTATAGAAAACCAATCAGCAAGATTCGAGCATTTTCAAGTCGATATAGAACTGACAACTGAGCAGATAATTGAATTTACTAGAAATCTTATCTTCATAAGTTTATTAGGTTTAATTGCACCTATACTATCATTTCTCTTAACATACTTCATAATGAGAAGAAGGATGATGCGTAAGATCAAAGAAGAGGAACAAAAACATGAGATGCTTATATCGGTCGAGGAAATTCAACTAAGGGCGATGAAAGATGCGCTAAAAATAGATATTTCAAAAGAACCTTGGAAAGCAATGCTTGGAGAATATTGGGAATTATTGTCCTATCTTAGCAGATTTACACCTGTTAATATGCTAGGATTAAATGAAGAGATACATGAAAAGACTGTTCGCAAGTATCTTCCTTCAATGTTAATATCAGAAACCTTAGAATTATTATCTGTTGGAAAAGCCCTTTCAGATAATTGGAAGAATAAAGAACAAATATATTATACAAGACACCAAGCTCGAGATTACCTTGAATCTGTGATGAAATTGATTGAGAAAACAGAAAAATGGAGGAAAGAGAATTCATGAAAAAAGTTAGCAAAATTATAGTTTTTATTTTACTTTTAAACATACTAGCCTTAACTTTTACAAGTTATGTTTCAATAAGTCAAGAGTCAGTATATACATCACCAAAAGAGACATTGGAAATCAATGGAGATACGAATTTCACTGTATATTCAACAGCACCTTTAACTTGGGAGTCAAACAGTCAGACAAATTATACAGTCTACTTTAATTCCACTGGAGTGCCAATAGGTGAAAATATTACTATTGTAAGTGTAGCAATTTACTATAATATTCCTGATGATCCCCACAGACAACAAGCTCGTATTCTTACTCCTCAAATTAATCTAACAGGTGTTAACCAACAATATGATA
Organism: Candidatus Heimdallarchaeota archaeon; assembly: GCA_030628305.1. The sequence continues at coordinate 2,491 of DAOVRE010000013.1, forward strand.
TATTGAGTTCTCTGAGACCTCCCTCAGACGCAGATGAGTTTAACATAACAGTTGAAATCGTTGCTAGAAGCACATCTGAACCTGAAAACAAATTATTCAAAACACAATTTCCAGGGGATGGAATATATATTGATATTAAAACGGACTTGGTTCTACCTGTAATAAATCTTCCAGGATTCCCAAATATTGAAACTTTTGCAAGGTGGATTTTCATTTTTGCAGTAGCTTTTGTAATAATCTCCTTACCAGCAATTTTCGTTGCTTCATTCAAAATCCAAGATTTTGTGAAAACACGTAAAAAAAGTGGAAAGAAGGAAAGAACCAAAACGAGAAAAAGTAAAAGAAAAGGAGGAAAGAACAAATGAGCTCTAAGGAAACCACCACACCACTTGAAAGATCAATGAAAAAAATGGATATTTTAATGAGATCTTTTGGAATGCGCACTAGAATCTTCAAAGGAAGAACTCGAGCAGTAGTAAAAGGAACTAGAAAGGTTTATCCTTACGAGTTAAATGCCACTATCGTTGAAACTGCAAGAGGGGTTGGGATCAGAGTTAAACTAGAAAGAACTTGGTATACTTTCCTCAAATTAATACCATTTTCGATAATTCTAATATTCTCATTATTACAGTATTTTGTTCCATCTGCGGGACAAGTGATTGCAGATGCTACAGGAGTAAATCTTTTTCTACTTATATTAGGACCCACACCAAACCCTATTGGACTCTGGGTTATTCTACCAATAATTGGTATTGTTATAGTTGGTTCTGAGATTCTGGAACGGATAATAAGAGCAAGATACATCCAAAATAGAATGCCTCGTTTCTTAAGCGGAGCAGAATGGATGGTTGCTGAACCACCTGTTGCACTCGATATAGTAAGTTCATCCAACAACTTAATTTGGCTGATGTATGTGATACTTATTATCATTTTTGCACCTTTATCCTTCCATGAAGAAATCTATGCAAAGTTTCTAGAGGTTTATCAAGTTGAATCAGCTGCTTTGCGAAGCACAACACTGCTTATCTCTATATTAGATATAGCTCTTGTATCTGGAATCATGTTTGCTATTCTTTATCAGAATTATGAAAAATTTAGAGGAAGTTTAGACAGACAACAAATGAGACATGACATTAAACTTGAAGGTCAAACACGACAAATGTTCCAAGTTGTTCTAGGAGCAATATTCCTCGCAACACTTGAATTATCATTATTCTATTTCACTTTCTGGTCTGCAATTACAGTAGTGCAGGTTTTAATGTTCTATGGGATAACTATAGCCTCAAGTGTACTAGGTTGCTGGTTATATTGGCAAAAAGAGAGTTATAATTTTATTGCAATGGCCATCTGGTTCTTTCTAATAGATGTTATAATGATTTTCCTTAACGCTGATGATTCTTCCTACTCTTGGATGATTATCTGCCACCTATTTCTCATACTCCTAATAGCTATTCTTTCTATGAACAGGCATTTTGAGCAATATCTCGAGAAAAAGGGTGTGTTTGAGCCCAGTTGGATTTTCAATCCCTTACCAATATTTTCTTTTATCGCCGTATTTCTAAAGAAAAAGGCTAGGGGGGTTAAAGGAGTAGAAAAGGATCTAGATGAAATCTTAGACGAAGAAATGAAAGATAAAGTAAAGGAAAAAGAACCTTTATTCATTGATATAGGAAAAGTACGAATCAAAGGTAAAGAAGCTGTTAAAATCATTGAATATTATGAAAGATTAACTTCAAGAATAGTTAAAGGTGAGTTAAACATACTCTCTCTCACTGCTCTTGATGATCAAATCAAAGAGATTGTCAAATCTGACAAAAATCTAATGAAAGAAGCTGATCTGTTTTTCTCTACTGTTGACAGTCTCCTATGGCATGATAATTATAAGCTCAAAGATGGTGAAAAGGTTCTCAAAATTGGAGAGAAACTGTATAATGAAATAATTAAAACAAGGTGAGAACTTGACTGTAGTGGATGAAAAAAAGACTGTGCGAGAAGAAAAAGGTAAAATAAAAATACCTCTCAAAAAGATTAAGAGGTTGGAAATATTAGCGAAAGAGAGGTCCACAAGTTTTCTTCAAGGACATCGTAGATCCATTTTCAGAGGACCAGGAACCGAGTATGCTGATCTAAGAGAGTATAACGAGGGAGACGACTTGAGGTTCATTGATTGGAATGCGTCATCACGTGTTCCATTCAAATTGATTGTGAGAGATTATGAACAAGAGAGAAACACTAACATAATCATGATGATGGATACTAGTCATTCTATGCTACTGGGAGAACCAATCCCAAGAATAAAGATGGCTGTTGAATCCATTGCTACACTTGCTTACACAGTAATGAATAACAGAGATAAATTTGGGTGGGCATCTTTTTCTGATAAAGTACACAACTATATTCCACCAAGAGGAGGAAAAACTCATCTCTATCATGTATTCAATGAAATGCTGAAAATTGCTCCTCATGGAACAACTAATATCGGAGAGACAGTAAGAGAGATTGCACTTTCACAGAAAAGGAGGTCTATCATAATCATTCTAACTGATTTGCATGGCGATTTAGAAGGGGCATTAGATGGCTTCAAAATTGCAAAAGCAAAAAGACATGAGCTAAAGCTCATACATATTCATGACCCTGAAGAATTCTTATTTCCAAAACAACCTAGGCAGATTAAATTCCAAGATCCAGATACTGAGGAGATACAAGTGATTAACTTCAGTAATCTTCTCGAACGAGGTAAATTTATGTTTGAACTTGGTTTGCAAATTAAAAAGATTAATGACTTTAAACGAAGTATAAGAGGACTCAATATTGATGTTATTGATGCACCTACAACAATTTTAACAGAAAAGCTGTTATTGGCTTATTTCGGAACAAAAAGAAGGAGCCTTATGTAATGAAGAACATTAAGACATCTACAATATTTATAATTTTCTTGTTCTTATTCAGTTCAAGCACTCTGTCAATTATTGAAACTACAAGCATCGTAATAGCAGGTAGTTCAAGTTCAGGAGATATTCCACCTCCAAGTGGTTCTGGTGGTGATACGGGAGGAGGAGGAGCTGCTGGAGGATTATATCTCAACTACAGAATCCCATTGTTGTTCCGCTCTGGTCCCTATGGTCCTTCGTTAATTGCAATAAATTCTATAGAAAATGAAACATTAATTATTTTCGAATTCAATAACACAAGATTTCCAGACTACACTGCAGTGATAAATGTAGGTGAAACCTTAATTCTAGATCCTTCAGAAATACCAGAACTCAGAAATGGTTCACTTATTCAAGCTTTTACCCCGCTTCAAATTACTGTTTCTCATCAATCTAATTCACCCGGATTCGATGATACATATTCCTATTCTCCTTTAGTAATGCAAATGTGGGGAAGAATTTACCAATCAGTTTACGATGATATGCGCGCTATCATTGTAGCAGGATATAATAACACAGAAATTGAAATTAGAACTCCCGGAAAAGAATCAGAATATATTGACATACCTTTAATTGGTCAAACTACAAATATCACCGTTTCTAAGGACACTATTATTGAAGCAAATGGTCCGATAGGAGTGGTTTTTTACTCTCTATCTAGCACCACTGGCTCTTTTGCTTTTACAGGCATACCTCGTTTTCTCTGGGGAACTGAATACTTTATCTACAGTAGACCAGCAAATGACACCATACCCCTACTGGAAGGGGACATGGAACTTTCATTATCAGCTGTAGGGTTAGGAGAGAATATACATGCCATTACAAATCTCAATGATGATCATCTCGTAGATATTCCAGATAATGGATCGGTTTTAGTTCCAAATAGCAATCTAGACCTTGGAGAATATTATCGCAATTTTGTTAGTATTGCCACTGAATTTTCATTGACAGTTTTGTATAATTATGCATATAATGGAGTAGCTCACAAATCAGCTGTTGGATACATTTCAGCCAATAATATGAAATGGGCAGAACTCTTCTACACAAAATTCGCTTACAACAACAGCGAACTTAAATCTGTTATCTTAACAGATGCAACACCAATGATACCTTTCTTTATTTTTGAATCGGTGGCATATGCTGATTTAGAAAATTATGCTGAATTAAACAAAGGGGATTTATTCTCGTATAGTGGATATGAGTATTTAGGTGTTTTAGGGAACGGGTCAATTTATTCCTTTGTAGAAACTTCTGTTCCCGAGTCAACCAACTGGAATAGTTCCACAAATATTCTTTATCCACTTAATTTATTCTCAAAATTCAGTAATACATCAGTTTACTTCCCATCCTGGTACAGATTCCCCAACATTAATGTAAAAGAAGTATTAATCAGTCCTAAAATTCCTACAGAATTCAGGAGATTACAGTTAGATATTTTTGTTCAAAACAACGGTTCAATTCCTTCTGCTCCGTTTTGGGTAACTGTTTATGTAAATGATTCACTGAAAATCAATACAAAACTGGATGGTATAGATATTAATCAGAGCATCCCTGTAACATATGAAGAATTCCAAAGCTTTGGTTTAAAAATTCTAAATGTTTCAATATTTACGGATTCTCAAAACCAAATATTTGAACTCGCAGAATTTGACAACTCGCTTCAATTCTTTATTGAAATTAAACGTAATTGGAACATAATTTATACAGGGGTTGCCATAGCAGTCGCAGTAGTAGGGTTTGTTGTATACATTATTACAAAAAAAATAGTGAAACAACGTAAAAAGAACAAATCTCGATTCGATGTTATTCTCAGTGATATTGAGGTCTGAAAAAAATGGTTGCCAATCTAGAAGATAATCAAATTAAGAAACGTAAAGCAAACGAGGAAGAAGAGTTTACGCCTCTTAGCGTGATATTAGCTAGGGATCTTATTTTCATGGATTGGACTGTTCAATTTGGAGGACAGATATTAGGATTGATAGTTGGTGTGCTCTTAGGTTTTCTATTTGGCGCAAATATGGGTGCTTTGTTTGGTTTTGGTGACTCAGATACCATCGATTTTTCAGCTTACCTTGCAATACAGATAGGAACAATACTTGCGGTTCTAGTTTTAAGTGTTTTTTATATACAGAAGATGGGCATTAAAATTAATTCACCAAAGAAAATAGCAAGAAATAAACTTAATATAACAAAAATAGCTTTCTTTGGTCTTTCTTTCATTTTTGCCCTAGCTTTACTATACAATTCAGTCCTCGTTCCTGCAGTCCACAAAGTTGCAGGAATATTGGTCGAACCTGGAGTTCCAGAACCTGGCGAAGAACCAACACAGGGAGTTTATGTTGATTTTAAAACCACTAATCAATATATCTTTCTTCTAGTAACAATAATGTTGGCAGTTGCAGTTTTTGCTTTACTTTTTGCTGGCATCATGTATGCTATCAACGTCAAAGTTAATACAAAAATAGGTGTCGCAATCGGCTCATCAACAATTTTGTTAACCTTCTATCTACTTTCTCAAGGTTCGATTCAGTCTTACATATTAGAAGCATTTTCTACGAAATCATATTCTTTACTTCTAGTTTTTCTTACTGATTTCTTCTATTATTTGCTAGTCGCATTTATCACAATATTGGCTTATCACTTAAGTAGAAGGATCGAACTTTCAGTTCTTCTGCTCTTTATCGGGTTTACATTTGGGTATGGAGCTCCTTCAAACGTAGTTCTTCAAATAATTGCACTTAAATGGGGATTTCCAAACTTCTCTGACGGAATTACAACTACCGCTGATATTTTAGCAAGGACTGTAGAAGGAATCGAATATGCCGGAGTGTTTGGTATAGCACTCTACCCGTTTATTTTCTATCGGGATACGATCAAATTTTTTAAACAATTTTGGATAACTTTGAAGAAACAAGGACTTTCACTGTTAGTTTTTACAATAGCAATTTTTGCGATTGAGTTAATTATCCAGGCATTGTTTGGTTCTCTTGGAATTTTCTTTTCTCTGATAATTTTCATAGTATTGGTGTTTTTGGTTAACATGTTAATCTCTGCTAGATATGGAAAGCAAAGCTATACAGGTTTAATGAAACAAATGACATTGAAAACTCTTCAAATGAGTGATCCAATCTTGCCAAATCTAAAACACCAATCGAAGTTTTTAGAGCGTAAAGCAAGAAAACGAGAGTGGAGTACATTGATAATGGGAACCACAATACCCGTTGCTATATATTTTCTAGTAATGTATTTAACAACTGCAATTACAAGTACAACCCCAATTGGCACCACGATATTTTTATTCACAGCTGTTCCGATTTCTATTGCTGTAATGTCTTTTGCTACTGTATTTTATTTCTCTAGAGATCCTCTAATCAAAGGATATTTTAGTTACCCGATTAAAATTCTATTACTTCTAGGGAGCATTTCGTATTTCTTCTATGCAAATTATGGTTTAGTCTATAATGCTTTAGGGATATATCCGTTAATTGCTATTGCATATATTCCTTTTATTGCACTGCCCATAGTAAGAAAAGCGAAAGTTGGAACATTGCTTCTTGCGATTGCTGGTGAAAATAAGCAGAAAGCTTTGAAGAAATTGTCACTTAGAAAAGATGTTAATTTTGACATTCTAGCAGAGACCTATTATAAATCACCAACTATTTTCAAAAACTGGTTAGCTTTGCTCTTAACAAAAAATGGTGAAAGAGAAACCACATTAAAGAATCTCGAAACTTCTTTAACAAGCAGTTTCCCTTTGGAGCGAGCTAATGCATCTTTGTGTCTCCTTTACTTGAATGAAAAAAGCATTCTAGAAAGGATTATAATTCTCCTAGAAAATGATGCTGATCCAAGAGTAAGAAACGCAATAGCATATGGTTTAAGGTATACTGAAGATATCCACGAAGAATTATACAAAAGAGTTATTGATTCACAACACTATGAAGACGATTCTCAAGTACTGCAAACATTGAAAGAGACAGTTTTCATACTAGATCAAGCCTTTTCCTCAAAATTAGAAGAGGAGGAAATAGGAATGGAAGAGATTTAGTAGTGATATTCATTGATATAGAATCTATAAGTTACTAATTCGATATTTCCTTTGTTTCAGAGAAGTTCTTATAAATCAGTGGGCTTTGTACTTTTCATGGAAATTAGATTTATAACTGATAGTGGTTCCGATATTGATTTTGACTATGCCGATAAACTAGGAGTAAAGATTGTTCCACTAAGCGTAACATTCAGCGATGCTGCTGATGTTGAGCATTTTGAAGATAAGAATTTTGATTTAGAATCATATTACAAAAAATATAAAACAGATGACGATTTCTCTGCAAAAACTGCACAACCTAATCCAGGAGCGTTCTTTAAAGCATATCAGGAACTAGCTGATGAGGGAGCAAAGGAAATCATTGTTGTTACGTTGAGCTCAGGTTTAAGTGCAACAATTAACAGTGCTCGCTTAGGTGCTAATATGCTCAAAAAGAAAGATGATTCAATAAAAGTTCATCTTGTTGACGCACTTAATGCTTCTTACTCTGAGGTTTTTCTATTAGAGAAGGGGATCAAATTAAGAGACGAAGGAAAGTCTGGAGAGGATATTGCTAATCTATTGAGAGCCCATACAAAGAACATTAAAACATTCATACTCTTGCCATCCTTGAAATATTTGCGCAAAGGTGGAAGAATTTCTGTTACCAAATATATTCTTGGTACATTACTGAAAAAAAGACCAATAACTATTGTTAATAGTGAAGGTAAAAATGAAGTAGCTGCCACAGTAAAGGAGACAGATGAGGGGATTCAGAAGATTATTGAACTTACAACAGAAGATTTCAGCAGGTTCCCAAAACAAGTTTGTATTATTCATGGCAGTAATCTTGAGAGAGCTGGGCTTATGGAAAAGGCAATTAAAAAACATATTAAAGATGCAAAAATAATTGTAAAATGTACAGGAGTTACTATTTCTGCACATACTGGACCAGATGTTGTTGCATTAGTTTCGGAATTCTAAAACTATTTTAGAATTATCCGAGCATCTACAGGAAAGATTCCATCTTCATTAGCTATAATCGGATTGATATCCATTTCAGTTATATATTCTCTATTTTCCCAAGCTAATTGAGAAATCTTGACTAGTATATCAGCTAGTTGATCCTTGTTAACCTTTGGTTGTCCTCTAAATCCTTCAAGTAGAATTTTTGCTTTTATTTCCCCGATTGCCCCAAGAGCTTGTTTTTTCGTAACAGGGCACATTCTAAAAACAACATCTTTTATTGCTTCTACAAGTACACCTCCCACACCAAAGAGGATTACAGGACCAAATGTTGAATCAGTACTTGTACCAATAATTAATTCAAGTCCTTTCTTTACCATTTTTTCAACAAGAACACCAGCGATTTCTATATTTTCAAACCGTCTCATAAAATCATTATAAGTTTCCTTAACTTCTTGTTCATTTGATAAATCTATTACAACGGCACCAGAATCGGTTTTGTGCATAACATCTTTTGACATAAGTTTTAGTACAACTGGAAAACCAAATTTTTTTGCAGATTCAATAGCCTCTACTTCACTTAAAACTAGTTTTGATGGAGGGATAAGTATATTCATATTTTGTAAAACTTGTTTAGCTTCATGTTCTAATAACCAGCTTCTGTTTTCTTGTTTTGTTTTTTCAAATAACTCTCTATTATTCATTTTTAATCCTCCACATGTATTGATTTTGGATCTACTCCATGTTTTCTGAGATATTTTGTATAGTCAGTTAGCATCCCTAGTGCTCTAACTGCTCGTCCAGGACTTGGAAAGACAGGTATATCTTCAGCAAGCAATTTATTTGTAGCTTTAGTACCTTCTTCTCCTCCTATCAAGGCAGTTAAAAAGGGTTTTTTCTTCCTCTGCGCAAACTCACTTGTATATTTTACATAATCATTAATATCTAAATCAGGGATACAAGGAATGTTTAGATTTACTATGGCATCTACATTTGGATCATTGTAAACTGCTTCAAATGCATCCCGATAATCTTCAGCAGTTGCACTTCCAGTGAGATCAATTGGGTTACTTGTAGAATAGAAAATTGGAAAAATCTCATCAAGTTTTTTCTGAACATCAGGTGAGAACTCTGCTAATTTCAGATTACAATCTGAAACCATATCGGATGCCATAACACCGGCACCACCACCATCTGTGACGATTGCAACTCTATCACCTAGTGGAAGTGGTTGGGTACCAAAAGCCAAAACACAATCTGCTAATTCATCCCAAGTAATTACACGAAGGATTCCAGCTTCATCCAAAAGATCATCAACTATTGCATCGTTTGATGATAAAGCAGCAGTATGAGAAGCTCCTGCTTTTGCTCCAGTTTCAGTTCGATTAGCTTTTATTCCCATAATTGGTTTTTTCAAAGAAATTTCTCTTGCTATTTCCATGAATTTCCTACCATTCTTGAAGTCTTCCAAATAAATGATAATCATTTTTGTGTCAGGATCGTTCCCAATATATTCTAGAGAATCTGTTTCGTTGATATCACTTGCATTTCCATATGATATGAACTTGGAAACCCATTGACCAGACCCCAAACCTGAGAGTTGATCAATGAAAGCTGCACCAAATGCACCACTTTGTGTAAATATAGAAACAGGTCCACTTTTTGGACGTTTTAATTTTGATTCAGGCAAGAACATTGTATCAATTCCAAGAGCAGGAGAATAAATACCAAGACAATTAGGACCAATCACATTAAGATTATATTTTTTCATTATCTCATACATCTGATTCTGTAAAACAATTCCTTCTTCTCCAATTTCACTAAAGCCACCAGTTGTAACAATAATATTTTTTATGCCTTTTTCTCCACATTGCTCTAATGTTTGTGGAGCATATTTTGCAGGAACTATTATGCAAGCAGCATCAATCTCCTCCTCAATATCCAAAATAGATGGATATAACTTGTTTCCATATAACTCTCCTCCCCGAGGATTAACCAGATATGTTTTTCCTGGGAAAGAATTAATGAAGTTATATGCTACTACATTTCCCGGTTTATTGGGAGTGGTAGATGCTCCTAACACACAAAATGACTTTACATTGAAAAATTTCTCAAGCTTTGCGGTCATTATTATCATTGGTCATAGTATGGAAAGTAATAAAAATATTTGCAATAATGCTCAAAAATAATATCAAAATCAGCTTTCTTGTTTCCAAACAATTAAATAATTATATGTTCAATACAGAACCATGGCTCGAAATAGATTTCTATTTGATTTAATCGGGATAATTGCATACTTTGGCTGCACAATACCAATGTTTCTATTTTCTAATACTGAAAATGCAGGCGCTTTCTTCGGTTGGGGAGGAGGAGTATTAGGAGGAGCGCTACTATTAGGATTTTTTGCGTTTAAAAACGATGGTATAAAAATTACAGCAATCATATCAGGTTTAGTTGCTCTAGGCGGTATTATTGTAGGAGTTTTGATGATTGTTGGTGCAGCTACTA
>DAOVRE010000239.1 GCA_030628305.1 Candidatus Heimdallarchaeota archaeon
ATGTAGTTTTTACCAATAATCCTTTGGTGCAACAATTATTCTCAAATCTGGGTAAGAAAGAAGTGAGAAAGATTCCATTGAACAATAGAGAAGAATTTAGTGGAAAAATAATTCGAGAGGATATGATAAAGGGAGAGGATTGGAGAGATTCGCTTCCAGAGATAATCCTGCCTCTAATTGATCAGTACAAAGGAGTCGAGAGAATCAGAACGCTTAGCCAAACGGATGAAATTAAATAATTGAAGTTAGCTTTATGCTTTCCAATTCCTTAACAAATCAATAATTAACCTAACACCAGGTCCTTTGCTTCCTTTTGGATTATAGTCCTTATCACTACTTTGTTCCATTGCTCCTGCAATATCGAGATGTGCCCAAGGTACTTCCATAGTAAACTTACTTAGAAATCTAGCTGCCGTTATAGAACCAGCTGGTCTTCCACCAGTGTGTTTCATATCAGCTACATCACTCTTTAATTGTTGATCATATACTTCCCAGAGTGGCATTCTCCAGATTCTTTCCCCACTTGTTTTCGAAGCATTTTCTAGTTTTTCAACTACAAAATCATGATTTGAGAAATAACCTATAGCATGTTCTCCTAACGCTATCATCATTGCCCCTGTTAGAGTTGCAAAATCAAACATTGCTTTTGGTTTGTACTGTTTAGCAGCATAAGTCAAGGCATCTGCTAGAACCATTCTTCCTTCAGCATCAGTATTTATCACTTCTATAGTTTGACCGCTATAACTTTTTATTATATCTCCAGGATGGTAAGCTTTTCCAGAGGGCATGTTATCAGTAGCAGGTACAATCGCAACAACATGCAAATCTAAACCTAGTTTAGCTACAGCATTCATAGCTCCAATAACTACAGCTCCACCAGTCATATCTGCTTTCATTTTTTCCATGTTCTGACCAGGCTTGATGCTTATCCCACCACTATCAAATGTGATAGCTTTACCAATCAAAGCTACTGTTTCCACATCTTGTTTTTCTGAACCATAGTCCATGATGATGAATTTAGGAGGCTCTTCGGTTCCCTTTGCAACCGCCAAATAGCTACCTAGACCAATTTCTTCAGCTTCTTTTCGATCTATTATAGTTGTTTTAACACCATATTCTTCAAGTTTCTTAGCTTCTTCTGCAAGCCTAGTAGGGGTGATGAAGTTAGCTGGACCCCAAGCAAGTTTTCGACACAAATTAACCGCTTCACTAATGGTTTGTCCACTTTTTGCTCCAGATTTCATTTCATCATCTAAATAATCAGGACTGAAAAGGATTAATTCTTCTATGAACTTGTATTTGTCTAGGTCCTTTGTTCGATATTCAATATCTTGATAACTTCCCAAAGCAATACCTTGAACAAGTGTTTCAGATAGTTCAGTAACTGTATAATCACCACGGTTGAAGTTATTTACACATATCCCCACTTTCTTCACATCAAGAGTTCTTGCCTTTCTAGAAGCATTTCCTAAAGCTTTCCGGATGCTTTCAAGGGTTATTTTATCTGCTTTTCCAAGCCCAACAAGCAGAATTCGCTTTGGACCGATTTGTCCTTTCGAATAAACAACTGAAAGATCTCCCGTTTTACCTTTGAAGTCACCAAGGTCTACAGTTTCTTGAATAGCTTTCCAAAGGTTACTTTGTTCATCATATACGATTGGATCTTCCTTTGGATTCTCTAAAACACTAATAATCGCTAGAGGAATATCAATGTCAGCTAAATTTTTATTTAATGTAGAAATTTTCATCATAATCACAATTACTAATAGAAATAACTTGATGGGGTAAAAATATTTTTGCCTTTCTCACTTAAACAAATAATTGTTAGAAGTTAAAGTTACTAAGGAAGTTATACACATGTGTGAATTAGTCTACATTATTTATCTAGACAGGTATTGATATGAAATCTAAGGGGTTTATTTAAAAATCAATACCGTATATTAAACCAAAACGATTAAATACAAGTTTGCTTGCAAGTCAGTATACTTCAATATATTATCAGAATATATTTGGGTAGTAAGGAGATTGAAATAATGAAATACAAATCAAAAAATAGATTTTTTATGATTCTTGTATCTTTAAGCATAGTAATTATTCTTCTCAGTCCTCAATTTCTAGCAGTTGCTAGCACATATATAGAACACAGTAAGACGCTACGAATGAATAAAAACCTAGAAACATATAGAAGAAATATTCAAGATGGTTTTTATAATGGGATAGATCTTACAATTGAGAAGAAAAATAGTATATTAAGAAAATCAGCGGAAATAATTGGAAATGCTCTAGATGCAAAAGTCTCAAGTTATGGAAATGCATACATTATTGAAACGCAAAACACAGTGATACTCTTGGGACATGATTGTTTCTCCCCATTTTTCCCATATTAATGTTAGCTTTTTATAGGAAAATCTACTATAAGTAATGATTCCTAGATGACAAGAAGTGGGGTGAGAACAACTGTGAAAGTGAGAATTAAAGCAGAAATACTTACAACACGGAAAAGAACACGACTAGAACAGATAACCGGGAGAGATACAAGAATAATCAAACATTACCTTAAAGTAATCTATCACAATAAAGAGCAGCTAGTGGCAAAAAAGAAGAAGGTAAATAACTCAAAACTAGACCAGCTTACTCTTACCACAAGTAAAAAGACTAAACAACCTACACGACCTATGGTTAGACATGATTTCAAAAAGAACTTCCCCCGCTGCTCCCAGAATGAATTGCAGGAATGCAGAGAGAATGCTGTAGCCATCTATCACAGTCAGCAAGCGAAAAATACAGCACCCGCTAGAAATTCAACAACTAAAAAAATCCCTCGCACACAACTAGCACACAGTAAAAGGTTTGTTCTTACTTGTTCCCCTTCCAACTCCATCGCTCGATGGTGGGTGGGATTAAGAGACTCCCTAGATACAAAGAAGAACAGTACTCACACACACGAGAAATTATGGTTACCTCTGGCTTGTTCCCCTTATCATGAACATAACCTCCACCAAGGGAAAATAAAAGCTCTCGAAGTGCTCTACTATCCCAAGAAAAAAGAGTGGTGGATACATTTCATCCTGCTTCATGTTCTAGACAAATACTCTTCTTCTCGTCCTCCAGCTGTGCTGGGGATAGATCTAGGAATCAACAAACGTGCAGTAAGTGCACTCTTTACACCAAAAGGAACAATCAACCGACATGAGATCAGATTTTGGTCTGATAAGACACGAAGAAAACTACTAAAGGAAAAAGAAAGAAAAATAGCTGAACTGCAGAAAATTTTAGCTAAATCTACCTTGAGTTTTGGAAAAAGAAAACAGGTTCTCTATCAACTTAAATTACTCAGAAGGAGACAAAGGACGGAACATAAACTAACTGACCACACCTATGTCAACAAACTCGTCAAGTATATTCTCTCCTTAGGGAAGAGGTATGACCTCTATGTTGTAGTAGGCTTTCCCATCCATATCCGCAAGAGTCACTGTAGGGGAAACCAAAAACCGAGAACACGTAAAAGTGTCCACAAATGGAATTATAGGAGAGTGATAGAATTGCTCAAATTCAAGCTCTCACTTAATGGCTGGGAAGAGCACAGGATACTAGCCATCAACGAATCATGGACTTCTTCTACTTGTTCTCGCTGTGGCTCCTATCTCACTACCCGTCCTAACCAACCTACATTCATCTGCCAGACTTGTGGGTATAACCTCAATGCTGACTTGAATGGGGCGAAAAATATAGCTAAAAGACTGATC
>DAOVRE010000257.1 GCA_030628305.1 Candidatus Heimdallarchaeota archaeon
CCATGATACGGCAATATTTTCACGTCCATTATTCGGCAATAAATTTTTAACTAATTTAACACTGGATAAACTCGGCGAAGAAAATGAAAGAGGCTCTAGAAAAGATAAATCCTGTGTTAATTTAATTGTCTTATCTAGGTCTCCTGTCAAATCATATAGGTTTACATTTTTGTCACTCATTTCTTCACCTCTAGTTTAGTATAAAACCATCTACTTTCAGGTATAGACTCGTCCTGCATATCGTTTAGTTCCAAAAATCTTAGTTTCTCTTGAAAACGAGTGAAAACTTCAGAATACCTTGCTGATCCATCTTGTACCAAACTATAGGTCTTATTGATTACATCAAGACCTCTTATGGCATCAACTGTTTTTGCATTGGAAAGTAAACTTGACAAATGACTACACATTGAACCGCGTAATCCTCCACATGGTCTATTATTATTTGTGTGACAAGTAAAAGTATTTGTGTTAAAATCTAGAACACACACATATACTCTTTCTAAACTGCTCCCACTTGAAACAACACCTTGGATTCTGTTATTGTAAAACTCTACAAATGGTACTTTTTTTATGCCTCTATTCCTTAAGGGAGGCGGGTCTAAAATGCCTATACTTCCTGAATTTTTTATATCTATCATTTTATTTCTTCTCCTAATTTTTTCATTTCTATGAGAGTATCATCATACTCTGTTACTAATGTAGAAATCCCATTATCCTCTTTCTTTATACTATTCTCTCTCCTCCCAATTTCAATTGTTAAAAACTCTAAATCTATGCCTTCCAAGTGTTTTAAACTATTAACACTTTCAGGAAAACGGTTAATTAGATTACCAAGATAATTAATTTCATTAATATTTTCTTCAATTTGTTCTACAATTTGTTCTTCATATTTTTCCCATCCCTTATGTCCTCCAATCATAGAGGCTAACTGAATAATTGTAGTTGGATTTTTTTGTAGAAAACCATCAAGTTCAGATACCATGGGTTTCTGTTTGATTCTAGTTTTCTTTTCTACTTTTGATATTTTTGTTTTACCTGCTACTTCATTGTAATAATCTTCATCATACCAAAGTTGCAGTGACTCTATTTCCTTGGTGGATCCCTTGTAGTAGCGTTTAATTATCACTTCAATTCGTTTAATATATTCTCGTTTTAGCTCTGAAAAACTATCTATAAGCAAAGGCATCCATTGAAAAATAAGCTGATCATCTAATTTTCTGAAACACTGATCGAGGAGCTCTATTAAGATATTTACCGCATTGGGAGCAAAATTCGTGGCATATACTATTCCCGTGAGTAAATCTGATAAAGTTTGTATTGTGAGAGGATTCCAGAAAGTTTTAGCAACCATAAATTTTAACTCTTCTTCTTTTTCTTGGTTTAAGAGAGATTCTGCAGCTAAAACTACCGCTTTTTTACCTAAAGGCAATTTTAATCTCTCTATTAAAAGAAAAGCTACTTCAAGCTCATTTCTAGACGCACCTTGAGCAAGAGCTATAGATTCAACCTTAAAGACGAAATTAAAAATTGTGGCTATATTTTCAACTGAAATTGTGCTATCGTCGACCGCTGATGCAAGTTCTTGACAATATGCTCTATATGCAGATAAGACATAATTGTTAAACCATTGTGGTATGCCTGTTTTCTGTGATCTATAAAAATTAAGGATTTCAATTGTCAAATTATATAACTTCATAGGATCTTCAAAACGCAAATCGAAAGTGCTTGAAACAAGCATTTTTGTCAAAAAATTTAAAGTAATATCATCACTTTCAAGATAAGTTAAAACAGTCCTAATCGCATTGAGGACTTCAACAGGTTTACTTTCTTTGTCAATTTTTTTCACAATTCTATTTCTGAAAACCTCTTCTACAGTAATGCCCTCTAAAGCTAATCTGATTAAGATATTTTGTTGTTTGTAAATATAAATATCCCATGATTCTTGGTTATCTTGACTTCCAAGTTTCTTTTGACCGACGATCGGTGTAACATTTACTTCAAGAAATTTCAATAACCATAACAAGTCTGATATTAACTGATATTGAGGTTCTTTCTTTAAATCGTACAGAATGCGTTTTATTTTCTTATAAGTACTTGGAACCTTTAAGCTGGATAGCCGATCCATAACGTCTTGTGCTAAAGGAGGTAAAGCATGGTATCCTACCTTCCCTATTTTGTTAGAAAATAATATTTTTCCAACCATGTCCTCAACTTTAGGAAGGTAAGGGTCATCTTTTTCTATACATGTAGTTGCTGCTTCAGTAAAATCAACTTTTGAGATGTAAGGTCTATTCTTTAATTCTTTTAATCTATAAGTTGTTCGGACTATTTCTATACTATCTGCTGGACTAGTTATATATCCTTCTTGTCTTGCTTTCTTAACAATATCAATAGACCATCGTACTAGTTGGTCATGTTGGGCAATACTATAATTTTCCAATAAATCTGAAGGATTTTGAGGTTTGACTCTATACATTTTTGATTTTATTGCATTCCATCTAGCATCTATTTCTCCTGTTACCCCTGGAAGTTGTCCAAATTGCGTATCTACCATTAAAAAATCAGATTGCATGATACCATACTTCCAATTGCTAGTATCTAATGCTTCATTCTTACCTTTCTTGCCATCTATACCCCATTCTTCAACCATTTTTATCGAGTGTGAAGCTCCGCAAATGAGTACAGCATCAGCAGGCTGAATTTTTCTACTTCTAAGTATGTCTTTTATTTTATTCCACATGAAAATATCTCTATTCTTAGTGATTTTCTCAATATGATCTTCAGCTCCTAATCTGCGAAAAACGCTCCCTATCAGGATCATAATTTGACGAAAATTCTCGTAGGAAAGATCCAACAGAGTGTTTTCAACTATATCTAACCACCATTCAGAAAAATGATGTACGTTTGCTTTAGATAGTAATATCTCTACAAACCCTTCTCTAGATGGATAAATATCTGCAGTTTTAAAGTGAATTTGATGACTGTTCTTTCTTTCTTCTTCGGTTGTAAGCTCATTTTTAATTGTAGCAACTTGGAATTTTTGTTGCCAAATAATTCTCTGTTCACATGAAGCGTCAACAAAAACAATTTCTGTATCTTTATTTTCAGTTGCATATTTCATTGCTTGATATTCAGCTGAAGCTTCAGTGTTAACACAAAAACTTGCAATAGGTAGATGTTCGTGAGCAATGTTGCTCGATTTCTTAACATATCCTTGAAAAGCTACAGGAAGAGTACAGTGTTTCAAATCTGGTAAAAGTTTTTGAAAATCTTCAGAAACCTCAAGAAAAATAATCTTTGGCTTCTTTTCAGCTAATCTCATCCGTGTATGGATTGCTGAAGCCAAGGAATGATGAGATACTGGGATAATTTCCAATTTTTCTTTTTGAAGAATTTCTATGTCTTTTGTTATTAGTGTAAGTATTTTTTGAAGATTTTCACCTTCTTCTTGAATCACATCTGAAAGGATATCAAATAAAGTATTGTTTCTAA
>DAOVRE010000226.1 GCA_030628305.1 Candidatus Heimdallarchaeota archaeon
AAATGGATTAACACTTCGACAATTAGAAAGTGCTGCAGAAACAACAGCTGGAACATTCATAGTTCTAGGGGGAGATGGACCACAAACTGGTGATCTCCCAGACATTATCGGAGAATTAATCGTAAAATATGCAGTAGAGTTAGATCTTAAGATAAACGTATCTCTAAGCCATCTTAATTACGAAGAAATTAGAGAATATAGAGAATTAACATTTGTCGTACTGATAGATGATTTACCACCAGAAATTGATACTTGGGAATATTTTAGTGAGGATTTCTTCACTGATGATAAGATTGTTAATGTCTTATTTGAGATTAAAGATGTAACTGGAGTCCCATTTGTTGAGATATATTACAAATTCAATAATGTTAATTTTTGGACAACAACTAATGCAACTCATATAGCTAATGACACATTTCTATTATCTTTAATCTTTACAGAATATGAAGAAATTCTATATTACCAAGTTTATACGGAGGATTGGTTGGGTAATGATGTTCTCACGGAAATCTATAATGTTGACTTACTGTCTGCAGAGGAGTCTTCTAGATTATATATGGGTAAAAAGAGAGAGCTTGTATTAGTTCCTTACCAACAAATCACCTTAAAGCTAATAGGTGCAGAAGATGAAGAATTAAGAGGTCTTCAAGAGAATGCCTCAGCAATAATTTTCTCTGAAACCGATGTAGGATTCGATATTATTGCAGCAGATATGGATGAATCAACCATTATAGTTGATCAAGACAATTGCACAATTACAAGTTTCAATATTGAACCTGAACATACAATAAAAGTATCGTTTGTCTCATCTGAATACGTTGAAATTCAGGTAATAAATGCTATCAAGGAGACATTAGAATTCACTCAAGAAATAAATAGGCATCTCGGAGTTGAAGATGTTTTTCTATATGAGTTAGATAACAGAATAAACGAAACTAGAGAACGGAGTATAGTTGCAGATTCTGAGCTTGTTCAGACAAGCATTCTAGTTTTTGATGCAGAGACATGGGAATTGCTTATTAAAGGTAGCTCAGAGATTGTTTTACCAAATATCACTTGCTATGTATTAATCTTTGCAACGTATCATACAGGAGACATATTTATCACCTTTACGTATGATGATCTCTACGACCCTTGGGGGCATTACTATGGAATAACGGAAACAGCTTATTGGTCATTCTTTGCTGCTATAATAGGAATTGCTAGTATAATCATTTTAAGAAAAAAACAGAGAAAGTGATAAAATGAAAACCTCAAAAATCCTCTCTTTCTTTTTTGTTTTGACACTAGTATTAGTGGTATTCATTAATGTTAGAACATTAGAAGCTAATGATCAAATTGATGAAATTACAGGAGAGTTTTTTTCCAAAAGGGTTGATTATGAGCATAATAACTCTCTAGTTTATGTTTTTGTTGATGGAGAAGAATTGAAATTCAATATTCAATGTGATATATGGCAGAACATTGTAGGATCAGGATATCAAGGGTTGTTAATTGAAATTAAAGATGATATCACAGACGAAATTATAAAGAGTTGGTTAATTTTGTATGGTGATAAAGTTAATCATCACTTCACTTCAGAACTTGTGCTCACAGGAGTTTATCAGATTATATTTTCTGCACTCAACATAGACTTAGTTGACTTCCGCTGGCAAGTCGAAAATAACATCGCAATTTGGATTTATGAAATATCAATAAACAATTTAGAGAACATATATTTTGGAATTGAACGGTTTGCAGAGTACTACTCAAGCATAGATAAGATGGTTATAGAATTGACCACTCAAGAGTGGACTGATATTGAGTATTCTGTTTCATTTGGAACTATTGACAATCAGATATATGAAAACTTTGTTGGGAATTTTAGTTTTGAAAGAAACATTGTAGAATCATTGAACATTGAAGAAGGGTTGAAACCACACCAATGGTATAAAATCAGTTTTAATTGCCCTATTGACAAAAATGACAGTTTAATAACCTTCAAACTGTTCTATGACCATGAACAACTTGAGAATACAGCTAGAATCTTTCTCTCAAGAGGAAATGCAGAATTAGATGAAATTCCGCTGGACACATTGCATGCTCATCCAAGTTTTCTCTGGAAAAAACAAGATGCATTTTTACCTGGTCCATACCCACCAAGTCCGTATAATCCCATCGACACTATCAAGTACGTTCTCATAGTGGCTTATCTATTCATCTTTACTGTAACATTTTCTTGGGTTGTAATCAGATCTGTAAAAGATAAGAAGAAGAAGAATGATAATAGAAGTGATGTAGCATCTGATAAATATAATACGATTGAAAATAACACCGTAGTGTATTCACCTGAAACCAACTATGTGGTGAATTTTCGAGCTGTAACACCTGAATACAATCTTGTTACAGATTCTGATGTTAAGGTAACTTGCTCAATTTGTCTTCAGGTAATATATAACCAAGATATCATCCGTTGTCCCTCTTGTGATATTGCGTTTCACAAAAATCACTTGTATGAATGGTTGAAAATGAACGGGAAATGCCCTGCATGTAAAGTAAAATTGCGAATTACTTAGAGTTACTCCTCTTTTACTTAATAATCAGATTCATTGATAGATAGATATTTTTTTTTATTTATTAACAAAAAGTTACTGTACTTATGTTAGGTTTTTTAAACTCTTCAAAGGAAGTGACAACAATATTAGAGTGATTACAATGACACAATCGGCTTACATCTTGCTAAATGTTCAACAAGGAATGCTTGAAGCTGTTCAAGATGGTTTACATGAAATGAAAGAAGTTACAGAAGTATATGCTGTATATGGGATCTATGATCTTATTGTGAAAATTGAATTTGAATCAATGGATGAATTGAAGAATCAAGTATTGAACAATAACATCATTATCGAGGGAGTTAAGAATTCAATGACAATGATTTGTGTCAATTAGCTCTTGTAAGAATCTTGAGATTTAGAGAGGATAGTATGTATCCTTTCTACTAGCACAGTCGCAGGAATATCAAACGTAGTAATTTTTGCTCGCCTTCCTCTTTTACCTTCTTGTATAGGTCCGACGGTTTTCCCAATAATTCCTACTTTGTGCAGAGTTTCCACAGCACTTCTAAAAGTTGATTTACCTCTTATTTCTTCGCTGTATTCTTCACAACAAAGGACATAACTTTCATAACTATCATCAACTGTAGTCGATGTAATTCCTTTTGTAGAAAGTTTTCTAGCAACACCTAAAGCTGCAAGTAGCTCATGTTGTCTCAAATCTTTTAACACGTCTCTTCTTAATTCAGGATACACGTCAGCTCTTGCAGCACGTATATATTCCGGATTGATGAATGACTCATGTTTAAGATCAGCTAATTTACCTGAACGATAGAGAATTTCTAATCCATGTCTAGCATTTTGAGAGGATGCACAGATATCTGCTATCAAATTAAGGGTTTCATCAGAATAGGAAGTAGGGTAAAGGGCGGTTTGAGCACGGTATTCCAAGATTTGAAGTAGTTTATCCCTATCATATCCAGGCAAGTCAATTTGATCATGAATATGCCCAGATAATGGAACGTTAAGTAAAGAGCGCCACTCAATTGGTCTTGAAATCACAATTGTTGATATCATTGATTGTTCAGATCCAAAGTATTCTCCCGCATGAAAGATACTCAAGATATCTTCTGAGTTTAGCATATTAGCTTCGTCAATACCTATTATCAGGCGAATTTTCTCTCTTATTAACCTTTTAACTAACATGTCGAGAATTTCTTCGTCGCTAAATCCACGGGATTGAATATGGAAATGTTCTGACAAAATATTTCTTAGGATAGCTGTTTTACTTCGAAAAGAATGGCAATTGTAATAAAGGAATTTTACATTGATGTTTCTATTATTCGCTGCTTCTTCGAATCGTTTCATAGTATATTTACATAAGGCAGTTTTTCCCATTCCTGCTTCTCCTACAATAGCTACATTTACAGAGAAAGATCC
>DAOVRE010000184.1 GCA_030628305.1 Candidatus Heimdallarchaeota archaeon
CAATTGTCGTTTAATCGATAATTCTTCTTCCCTTGTCATAGGTTGGAAAATATCTATTCCTTTGAAGTAAATAGATCCCTCTGTGGGTTCTTCAAGTTTAACAGTAACTCTAGCGGTGGTGCTTTTTCCACAACCAGATTCACCTACAAGTCCAAGAGTTTCTCCTTTGTTCAAGAAGAGATTAACTCCATCAACCGCTTTGATTTGAGCAACAACTCTGGAAAAGAGAATAGATTGCTCGCTAATGGGGAACCATTTCTTCAAATTGATGAGATTGATAATCGGTTCGGTTTTAGGGTTCCATTCAGAAAACATATCTACTGTTTCATATTCTTTAAAAGTGCTTACCATCTTAATTAGGCCTCCTCTTTAACGTGTGTTCTTTCGTGCATAGTCACTTCATCAACATGTAAATCTAACTCATCAAAATGGTGACATTGAACACGACGGGCTTTTTGCTTATCGATAATAACATCAGGAGGACGTTCACGCATACAGATTTCAGTAGCGAACTTGCAACGAGGATGAAACCGACAACCCTTGGGAGGATTGATCAGTCTTGGTACGAGTCCAGGAATGGTTGCTAAACGATGTTTATCTTTTTCGAGACTTGGTATAGAGTCGAAAAGAGCACGAGTGTAAGGGTGTTTAGGGTCAATGAAGATGTCTTCAGTGGGACCTGACTCGACGACTCGACCGCCGTAGAAGATGTGAACACGTTTGGTGGTTTCAGCGACGACGCCGAGATTGTGAGTGATAAGCATCATGGCGAGACCGTGCTTCTTTTGCATATCCTTGATAAGTTCGAGGATTTGAGCCTGTATAGTAACGTCTAAGGCCGTAGTAGGTTCGTCGGCGATCAGAAGACTTGGTTGGAGTGCTAGAGCCCTTGCTATCAGCACTCGTTGCCGTTGACCACCTGAGAATTGATGTGGATAATCTTTCACTCTTGATGCTGCGTCTGCTATTCCTACTTGTTCCAATGCTTCTATTGCATATTCCAATGCTTCCTTTTTACTACAGTTTCTATGTAGTGCTATTACCTCTGTCATTTGGTCATCTATTTTGAATATTGGATTTAGACTTGTCATTGGGTCTTGGAATATCATTGCTATTTCCTTTCCCCTTATTTTTCTCATTTGCAAATCTGGAAGAGCTAGCAGATCTACTCCCTTGTAAAGAATTTTACCTGCTACAGTCTTACCGTTTTTATCAAGAATTCTCAGAGTTGATTTCGCTGTTACCGTTTTTCCACAGCCTGATTCCCCTACAATTCCTACAGGTTCTCCTTGATAAACATCAAAAGATACCCCGTCTAGTGCTTCTACCACTCCAGATTCTGTATAAAAATAAGTGTAAATATCCTGTGCGTCTAGTATTGGCTTTACCATTTTCATCTACTCTCTCAATCTTGGGTCTAGTGCGTCCCTTAATGCGTCTCCTAGTAGGTTGAACGCTAATACTACAAAGAATATCGCAAAACCTGGTAGTAATGCTAATTCTGGATTCGTTTTCAGCACTGTTTGTGCATCATTTACCATCTGTCCCCACGATATTGTCGTCGGACTTCCTAAACCAAGAAATGTTAATCCTGCCTCTGCCAAAATTCCCCCTGCAATGTTTAGTGTTGCAATTACAATTATTGGAGCTAAGATATTTGGTATAATATGTACCATAATTATTCTTCGGTTACTTGCACCAAGTACTCTTGCAGCATTTACATAATCTAGATTATAGATTTGTTTCGTATTTGCATTTACAAGTCTCGTTAGACCCGCCCATCCAAATATTCCTAGTACAAGAATAATAACTATTGATTGTGGTATTTGACGAAGGAATACTAATCTTCCTCTTCTGATGAAAGAAACAGCAAGGATTGCTATAACTAAAAAGGGTAGTGCGAGGAACATGTCTGTGATTCTCATAATGACTTCTTCTGTCCATCCTCTATAGTATCCTGCTAATGCTCCCAATGTAACTCCTATGACTACTGATAGAACACTTGAAAACAGACCAACAGTTAGAGATACTTCACTACCCGCTAATAGTCTTGAGAATTCATCTCTTCCTAAAATATCTGTTCCACCCGGGTACTTAAGATTGGGGTTGGAAAGAGATCCTCCTCCATTCCATGCATCGAACAATGGTGTTGTTCCTATTGGGCTAAATGGCATTAAGATTGGGTAGAAAATAGCTATTGTAATTACACCAATCACTAAAATCGCTGATAGTGTTGCAATTCTATTTTTCTTATATCTTCTCCATACTAGTGACCATTGAGATGGACTTCTCTCTCTCAATGTTCCGTCCTTAGCTATGATTACTGTATCTTTTCCTCTAACTAGCTGTTTTAGTTTCTTAAAGAAGTCAGCGATAGCAATAACTACACAGGCAATAAAACCAGCCCAAACCATAGATTTTGGTAGTCTCTTTTTTCTCATATAAGTATCCAAAGTTTCTCCGAACTTTTGTCTTTTTATTTCTGCTTTTTGCATTTCTTGACCACCTTATCTATAATTCGATTCTTGGATCTACCGCCACGTAGATTATATCCGTTATTAGATTCCCTAATAGAATCAGTATCGTCAGTATTGCTACCGTGCCGAGTATCATCGGGAAGTCGAGAAGACCGATAGCTGATACATATTTGAATCCTAGTCCTGGCCATGTGAAGAGTGTTTCTGTAATTGGAGCTCCAGCTAATGCTGTAGCCAAGAACAACCCTACATAGGTAACGACTGGAACCAATGTGTTTCTGAAAGCATGTTTCCATGTAATGATTCTCTCAGATATACCATTAGCTCTTGCTGCTAAGATATAGTCTTGTCTTAATACTTCTAACATAGTTGATCTTACTAATCTTGTATATATTGCCATGAAGTTGAACAGCAACGTAATTGTTGGAAGGACCATGTGTATGAGAGAGTCACCTAGTCTCAAAGTTACATTTCCCCACCACGTTGCCCATTCTCCGCCCCAGAATAAGTCCCAATTCGTACCACTGAATACTGGTGTTGGTGTGGGTATTCTATGAGCTTTTGCTGCTGGGAACCATCCTAATCCATAACCACTAAAGATGTAGATTAGGATTAATCCAAAGACAAATATGGGCATTGATTGTCCCAATAATGCAAGTGAGCTTGACATTGAGTCAATCCATGTGTTATGATTTTTAGCTGCTAAAACTCCTAATGGGATGGAGACAACCAATGACAGTACAAATGCTAATAATTGTAGTTTTAGTGTTTCCCAGACTAAACCACCAATCATATTGTTTATTGCTTGACCTGATTGGAAACTGTCTCCCATGTCTCCATGTAAGAGATTGTAGAACCACATAATGAATTGTACATAGATTGGTTGATCTAACCCTAATTTTCGCGTTAGATTTATTCGATCTTGTTCTGTAGTTCTTTGTTTACCAAGCAACAATAAGGCTACTGGGTCACCTAGGCCACTTACCATCACAAACGTCAGAACACACACTGCAATAAATAGCGGAATAAGAGTTAATAGACGACGGGTAACATATGTTGTTAAACGCAAGTTAGCAACATTCTTTATCCATTTGATAATGCCTGTTTCTCCCATCTTTCTAACTTTTTCAGAACCAATTGGTTTTTGCCAGTTAACGGGTAAAAATATTCCTGTTACAAGCACTATTATTCCGATAGTAAATAGATAGAAACCAGCACCTATAGCACCATTTAATTCAATATTAAAGAAGGAAGGAGAACTGTCATTTGGATTAAATGTTAATGGTGCAACTGATAACGCTGTTTGACCATCGACTATTGCTACGTAGGTATCTGCTGCAATATACAGCGAACGGTTCATAGCAATTATCGCCGCAATTAATCCACTAAGCAATAATATTACCGCAACAATGTCTGCTGATAAGCCTCTTGACTTAAAGCCCCCACTTTGGAAAACTTGACCTAAGACTGTAAATAATAATGCAAATACTAACAAGAACCAGATAATTGCAGATAGAATAACAACACTGGCAGGAACTTCTCCACTAAGAAGTTGAGCATCTGCCGAATATCCTGTTGAATTATAAGTGATAGTTCTATAGTTAATACTGAACCCCATAACTTGAACAAGATTCCCTGTAGTGTCTACGTTTATCCTTGGTCTCACATGGAATATTAACAATCCTGTACTGTCATCTACAATGTAAGCATATTCATCAACAATGTAAATGCTATTGGGTACTCCTTCTATATGATATGATGCTTTCAATTCAGGACTTGTTAGATCCTCTACAGAAATAAGCTGTAATCCTGTTTCAGCATCAGTGACATATGCATATCCGTTTTCAACAAATATACCTTCTCCATCTCCAGCTAAATCAAGACTACCCATCAAAACTGGATCAGTTACATCTGTTACATTTAGTATTGTTAAACCAAAACTTTCGCCAACAATGAAAGCAAACCCTCTTTGTATAACGAAATCATTCGCAACACCATTTGTATTGTA
>DAOVRE010000032.1 GCA_030628305.1 Candidatus Heimdallarchaeota archaeon
CGTTTGGACTAACTTTTGTAGAATAACCCTTGTCTTTATATCTCTCTTTTCTCTCGTTTTTAATAGTTCTAAAGCGATTAAGACTTTCATCAGATCTGATAGCTACTAAACAAGCAGTTTTCTCTCCTTGAGCATACCACTCACCAAATTTTGGTACAAACTCCTCAAACTCCATCCCATATTCAAAAAAGGGAAAAAAATCTTCAGAGTTTATTACACAATCATATTTTGGCATCTCTCTCACCCATTTCTCTTTTTTTTCTGGATTCCAACACTGCCACTGTGATTGATAAACACTCACAGCATTTCTAAGATTAATTGGTAAAGCGACCCAGTAGGGGTTTATAAAATCATTATTAAGTATCATTTCTTCTACGTGAGCTATTGTAGCTCTATACTGCCCTTCTAAATCTACAAACAAAGCTCCCACCTTCTTATTGTATTGCTGAGCAAATTCTACTACCATTTGTAATAGAATTGACGAATCTTTCCCTCCTGAAAAAGAAACGTATATTTTCTGAAAATTTTTGAATATCTCTTCTAATCTTTCTTTCGTTGCATCATAAACGTTTTTTTCAAGATATTGTTTAGTACTCATCTGTTCTCACTCAAAGGGATTGACATTCAAAACAAGTAACTCATATAGACCTGTTACAGTTAACCAAAATCTTTTTTCTTCTTCATAAGCTACTCTTTTAATTATATATATATCTGATTTTGGATTTTTAGCGTTTGATATATCACAAACGTATTCTACCCCTTCCTTTTCTAATTCAGCTATTTTTTCTGTAATAGCTTCCTTCATTAATTGTGTCTTACTTTTCTTAGCCATTTTTTCCACTATGAAACAATTGCCAACACATTATAAAAAAGTTTCTAAAGTCGGATAAGTGCGAAAAGTCATAAAACGCTATAAAGTATAGTATTCCTCACTTGCATTAATCTTCTTAGCGTTAGCGTATGAACTTCGTTTTTTCTCAAAAAGGCTGAAAACAGCGTTATCCATAAACAAAACGATTTTAAGCGATTCTAAAAAAAGGGGAAAAGGGGAAAAAAATTAACTTGCGAATGGTTCGGGATCATTTGGGAAGTTTCTATTATCTACTTCTTCCAAACATTTTTTACAAATCTTTTCCTTGCTCAATAGTAGCTCATCTAGTTCGTCTTCTAGGAACTTCTTACCACAACATTCGCATTTTGTTTTCTTTTTGTTTTTCATATTCTTCACCTTGAAAAAAAAGAAAAAAAAGACTATTTTGGGAGAACTAATCTTTCTTTGATTTTTGAAAGAAGTTTACAAGGGTAGTTTTCAGCATTCTTTTCATTTATATACAAATTCCACCCAGCAAATTTATTATCTGGAAGATGCGCATGTGGTTGTGCACCTCTCCAGATTGCCATCACTTCTTTTTCGTCAATAGTCTTTTTTCCGACTATATTATTACCTCTTTCAAAGTTTTGATAACTAACATTTTTGTTGTCATTAATTATTAGATTAATGATTTCTCGTATGGTTTTTATTTTGCTCATTTTTTTCATCTCTAATTTATTTTCTGTAAAATTTAAGATATGTCTCTTCATCAACATCAATGAGTTGATCATTTTCTAAATCATCTAATTGCTCTTGAGAAAGATCTTCTTGTAGTTCTTCTAAAGATATACCGTAGAAATGAAGTTTTTCATTATCGCTCATAACACAAGAAATTCTTATTTCATTGTTTAGTTGTTTTTTTGCTGTAAATCTCTTATTTTCTATCTCGTCATAATCTTTTTCTTCCTCACCTTCAGTTATTTCTTCTAAATTGTTTTCAATTAATTTTTTTATTTCCTCGAATTTTGGTTCATCAACATGATACCATCCTTGATGTTTTTTTTCACTATCATAGACGTATATCTTTATACCATCAAATTCATAGAACTTGTAAAATTCTAAATCTTCTTTTAATTGTTCGAGGGATTCGTTGTATTCTTCTTCCATTTTTGCTTTAGCGTTTCTATAATGATGTCTTACTGTACTCTCATCAATTTCTAAAATTTGAGCAATTTCACTGTACGATATCTCTTGCTCTGTTTTCATTGTATAAACTAAATATTCTCTTTCACCTAGTTTAACTAGTGCTGGTACTTCAGGTATAAAGAAAAATTCAAAGGGCAAATTATCTTCCCAAAAATCTGTGAGATATTGCATTATCTCGTCTTTGTCTTCTTCTCCTGAACATTCAATTTTTACATCGTGATACTGTTCATCAGTATTAGTAAAATCAGGAATTTCATGTATAGTGATGTTTATTTCATCACTTGATTCAGCATATTCTAAAAAGATTTCATTTTCAGTGATCTCTTTCTTCTCAGTGTTTCTTATTAGTGCTTTAAACTTTGTTTTTGCTTTTAGTTCTTCTTGTTGTTTTTCATCCATTTTTGATTACCTTTTTCTTTCGTGTAATCACATTACACAACAACATATATAAACATTGTGTAATCCTACTACACAAACCGCTTTTTTATTTAAACTCTTTAAAAATAAATCATACTATGTTAGAAGGTAACTAACTATATTGTCCACCATATTGGGAATGAGTCCCATGTTCTGGGACTAAAATTCGGGCGGGATTTGAACCCCACCATACTGCCATATTATGTGGCGGTTTCGCTCCTCCACTTAATGGAGTTGCTCCATTTTTGTAACGGTGTCCATTTTGGATACTGTTAGTTAACTAATTTACACAACATTTAAGAACAAAAAAAAGATTGTATTAACAAGAGAGTCTGAAAATTCTTACTTAGCGGTGGGATTTTTCTCTCTTTTGATTTTTTCTAGTGACATACAAACATCATTTTTAGTGACATATAGAATTAGTAAAATCTCTCTTAAAAATTACCTTTTTTTGAGATTTTAGAGAAAGTTTAAAACTCCCTTAATCTCAGTTCTAGAGATTAACATGAAAAGGAAGAGAGCTTATATTTTATTTTTATCTTTACTATTGATTCTACCTTTAAGAATGGCACAATCAGAAACTCCTAGTGAAGAATTGATTCATACTTATTCTTATGTGGATCATGAACCAATAGTAATTATAACTGACCAGAATTTCACTGACTACGGTTTTCCTGGAGCTGGAACAGAAGAAGATCCTTACAGAATAGAGAATTATAAGATCCTATCTTCTAAAAATACTGGAATTTATATTGCTTCTACAACTAAACATTTCACCATTCGGCATTGTTACATTAATGTTTACTATATCGGTATTAGGTTGTATAATGTAGCTTCTTTCACTGCAACTATATTCAACAACACCTGCGAATATAATTCTTATGGCGGAATACTCATAGACACTTGTGATTTCATACAAATTATCAATAACACTTGCAGCAACAATAACTATGTAGGGATAATGACCAAATTTAGTTTATCTACTATAGTAAACAACACTTGTGTGAACAACCAAGAAGCAGGGATACTATGTTCTGATTACTCAGACTATTCTTCAGTACTTAATAACTATTGTAAGTATAATAATTTGGGCTTGTGGGTACTTCGTTCTGACTATCTAACTGTAAGCAACAACACCTTTTCTTACAACACTGAAGGAGCATTATGTGGTTTTAGTAGTAGTAATCTTTTCATTTATAATTTAATGAAAGAAAACTTTGAATATGGCGTTAGAATACAATTATCAAGTACTATTATAGTTCATCATAACGCTTTTGTTGATAACAATAAATTAGGAACATCCCAAGCACAAGCTGATTCAAGTGGCAATGTTTTCTATGATACAACAACCTCTGAAGGCAATTACTGGTCTGACTGGTCAGGGATAGGGAATTACTCGATAGACGGTGCTGGTGATTGTGTAGATCTTTATCCTCTTGGTCTTCCTCCAGTACCAACAATCAAAGAATACAATAACAGATTTGTTTTCTTCTTGCCACTCCTACTTGTTCCTCTAGTGTTCTATTTGAACCGTAAGAAGCTCTAATTCTTTTTTCCTCTTTTTTATATTTTTTTTATATTATTAGTACTATAGATATGTACTAAAGGTAAGAAAATTATTTACAGTAAAAATTCTCTTGAAAATTACCTTTTTGAGCCAAAACCGAAAAACAAGGAGAAAATGTAATATTTGAGCTTAAATACTGTTTTGAAAAAATAACTAATGTGGACAATAGTCTAACTGCGATAATGTTAAAATTTCTTGAACTTAAAGAGCTAGGTTATACAAGTGAAGAAATAATAGATTTTTTAGACTTGAATGAAAAAGAGATAATTTTACAAGTTAAAGAATTACTCATCAATCAATAGAGCTACTTCTCTTAAATGTTCAACTGCCTTCTTTCCCTTTTTTGTTAATTTGAACAATCTGACACGACTATATTTTACATCTGATTCAGAAATAAAACCAACGCGCTTTAAATCTTCTAGGGCTAAATACATAGATCGCTGACCTACACCTAATTTTGTAACTATGGTCAATATTTCAGTTAAGTTTTTTTGTCCTTCTTCAAGTACAAGTAAAATTCTTAATGATCCACGTTCATCAATCCTTGAAATTAACTCACTTGCCATATATACTATATGTTACAACATTTTAAAAGAAATTTGTTGGTATAGGATATAACATTATCAATAAGCAAATATCACATGTGATATACGCTATGTTTATATACTGAAATGGTATTTTTATTTTAATGACAACTGAATTAGAAAAATTATCTTTTATTACAAAAGTAATTTCTAATTTTCGTGTTTCTATCCCTTTTGCTTTAAGAGACCTTTTAGAACTAAAAGAAGGCGATATAATCGAATTAGAAATTAAAAGAGTTGTAAAGAAGCAGGGGGTTGAAGTTGTTGCCTGAAGGAAAGGTTACTATTACTATTTCTGTAGCTTTTGATGAATCCGTCAATGGCGTTAAAAAAGGCAGTAGTTTCAAATCAACAGCTAATTTTGAAACTCTAGAAGGATTACATGAGAAAACTGATGTTGAATCTCAGAAGTTATTGAAAGACTTGAAAAATGATCTACCTGCTAAATTCAGCCAACCAAAATTAACTGATAAACCCAAATTAGGAGAAGGTGAAGTTCCTGCCTAAGTCTGAATTAATCACTTTCAAAATTACAGAATCTATGCTTATAGATATGGATACAACAGTTAGTGAGGGTAAATTTGCTAATCGTTCTGAAGTTATTATACAAGCTATTACTGAATTTCTTTCTTCTGAAAAGAACTCAATAAGAGCATTTCCTAAGAAAACAAAGAAACCTTCCATTTTCTCTGAACACGTTAAAAAAGTCAAGAGCAATCTAAGGAGGACTAAATTATAATGGCTTTAGTTCCTATTGATGAAGGGGTTATTCGTAAAAGTACCCCTTTTGTTACTATTTATGATTTATTATTAAAGGAGGGTAAATCCTAGTGTCGTCTATTGTTGCTTATGAGAAGTTTGATGGTCGTTCCATCCAACTTTCTGAAGTTGCAGGTGAATATTGTCTTAATTCTAATCAAGTTGCTCATAATTTAGACTACAATGATCCAATTAAAGCTACTCTTAATATTCTTACTCGCAACAAACACGACTTTAGGGGTGCTGTTCTCGTTCCCAACTTGGGAATGAATAATATCCAGCTTACAGAGGCTCAAATAGGAAATCTCACTTATGCTTTTCTTAGCTCAAATGAAGTTTATCTAACTGAACAAGGTGTTTATCTTTTCATCATGCTTTCGAGAAAACCTAAAGCTGTTCCTTTTCGTAGATGGGTTTCTGAGTTAATAAAATCTCATCGTCAAAACAGACTTGCTTTAGTTGATACTGAATTTGCTCGTTTATCTAAAAACGATGCTAAACAAGATAATGATATTTCTTTTGTTAGTTCAGAGATTAAGCTTTTACACGACCATGTTTCTTTACTCGCTTCTGAAGTTAAACGACTTCAGGTTAGTGAAGATAAAGAGCTTAATACTTGTATTACTACTGTTCAATTTTATCACTTAAAGAATGAAGGCTGGAAGCTAATTAGTAGAATCTCAATGCTCAAAGGAAAAGCTGAATCTACCGCTGATGAAAAAAGAGATTTTTGGAAAGTAATGAAACGAGCTCTAAAGATCCCTGAGTATTTCAAACTTGAACTCTTTTCTGTTAAACAATTTAACGCTGCTATGAAATGGTTGGAAGAACAGAATAAAAAATTAGATTTAAAATTGGAGGCTTTCTTATGAGTCTTGCTGTTAAACTTGATTTTGTTGTTGAATTATTATTAGATCTCCAGGAACAGCTTCGTTCCAAGAAAGTTAGCAGATTTAATGTCTCTCTTTCTCGCAAAGAGGAAATTGAGCAAGCTAAGAAGACCATTACTGACAAAATCCTTTCTCGAACCATTCATCCTGCAACAGTTACCATTGATAGTATTGCTGCTTGTGGTTTTTTAGAAGTTGAAGCTGGAGAAATCTTTTCACATTTACAGGAGTTGATGTTATTATGAGATCCCTTACAATTCCTGCTACAATTAATATTTATGATTTTACTATTACTGCTGGTTCTATCCGAACTAGAACCGGTTTCAAACGTGAATTTATCTTTGAATGTCCAAAATGTGATTGCAAAATAACCAATCGCACTTTTATCTTAGACACTCATTGGTTAAAATTTATCCAAAAGCATCTCAAAGATGCTCACAACATAAAACATGAAAAATAAAGGAGTTAAAGAAAAGAAATGTCAGAACAATCCCAAGTCCAACATTCTTCCCTTTTAACAATGGGAAACGAAGAATTAAAAACTTTGCTTATCGGTGAAATAGGTGAACCATACCTTAATTGTGATGGTAATATTTTATACCCTAAAACCGAATTTACTGAACACGAAGAAATTTTGAATAAGGAACTAAGCATTTACTTAGTTGCTAACGTTACTGCTAAAACAATGTATTACAGGCACAATGCTTATGCTGTTGTAACTATTGATCTACATCATGGTGTTAGAGAGTGGCATTTTGACTATAAAGGCACTCTTATGCCTAAAGCTGTAGTTCACGATGATATTATAGCAATTGCCGAATCAGCTCGCCACATACTTGAAAAGAAGTATGATTCTATTGTCCAGGAAGAATGGCAAAGAAAATATTCTATCTTGGAGTCTGTTATAGGTGATAGATCTAAACAACTCAAAACCCAACCTAATTTTACAGAAAATTGTTTTAGAGATGTTTATACTGGTATTCCTATTACAACTGTCGAAGAAAGAGAAGTGTTAAAACATCTCGGCATAGAAGTAGGCATTTTTCAGGAGTGATAAGAATGGGTAATTACAATTTAGATACTCTAATTGCTAATTTTGAAGAACTGCTCAAGAAACCAGCAGCAAAGAAACGCTATCACATTCACAAGATTCAGCTTTTCACTTCTGATATTTACAACATTATCAAAGGTCTAAAATTACTAAAAAACAAGAAAAAGGAGATAAGCAAATGAGCGAAGAAAAGTATACTAACGATTTTCTTAATCTACTGAATTATTATTGTGAAAATGAAACAATTGTCAGTCTCTACCTACTTGAAAATAAAATGCTTGTAGGGACAATTACTGCAACTGAAGGAAACTATGTAGAAATTCAAACATTGAAACATGAATATCAGATTCCAATGAAAAACATAAAATTTGTTTCCATAGAAAAAGGGAGAATAGGCAAATGAAAATCAAATGCCATCAATGTGGTTCTGAAGAAGCTGAAGCATACACTGATCCTTACGATAGTAATAGACGTCTGGAAATTTGTTTTGGTTGTGGTTATATAAGAAAAATAACTCACTATATTCTTGATGTTAATAATGAAATAGGTAAAATCTATGATATCGTTTCTGAGGACAGAGAATCCCCTCCTGAAAAAAGAGTAGAAGAAATAAGGAAAGTGATAGAATCATGAATGCTCCAGAATTAGAGGAATTGAAAAAACAGTTTATCCTTGACACTTCTGTTCCTGAAGGATATAATACAATCATGGACTATGTCAAAGAAAACACTGAACCCAAAGAAACAGGCATTAGAAACAAGATGGCTATTTGGTTCTTAAATGCTCTTGGAAAATCCATTGAGGAACAAGCAGCAATATTGAATCTAAAACCTTCTACTGTTAAGCACTATAGATATGAGCTTATCCGAAAGCAACTCATTGGTGAAGATGGAAGGTCACACATTGACAGTAAACATACTTCAGTAGACATTTGCTTGAAAATTAATGTTTTGAAAGGTTTTTTGGTGATGGTAGATGAATGAAGATTTGAAAGAAAAAATACGTAGAGAGATGGTTACCCATGATTTTGAACTTACACAAGAAGAACTTGAGATGTTGGAATTTGTTCTACTTCTTTATATCAACTCTGAGGATCATCCTAAATTCTATGAAAGACTATTAGAGAGAATACAACTGAAACTGAAAAAGATTGATCATGAAAAGAAGCTAGAAGCTAAAAAGAAGGAGATAAGCAAATGAAAGAACCATCTTACTCTTTTCCTGCTATACCTTCTGTAACTAAGAAGGATTTTGAAAGAGAGCTAGAGAAATGGGGTTCTTATGTAGCTGATATATGCGATGGAAATTGTAAGACATGTGGATTACATCAACCTCACAAAAAGGTCACTTGTAGGGGAACTGAACTAGCTCAAGAGTTAGAAAGAAAAATTCAGGGGTTTAACTAATGGTTCTCCAATTAAACAATGAAAAACAAGCTTATACTTTTACTACTAATCAACATTGTAAGCTTTGTCCAACTTGTGATAATTTTGATTCTACTAAATATAGCGAATTACCAAATTGTTTAGGGAGCTGTGTTATCAAAAAACCTCTATTAAGAAAACAGATCACTCCTCTTTACAGATTTCGTACTGCTTGTATTGATTATCTTGCTCTTATACCTAATATAACTAAGGAGCTGAAAGAATAATGGGCGCTTACAAACTCACTCCTTGCAGTATTTCTGATTCTTCTGATGAATCTATTTCTATTGTTGAAGCAAGAATCTTCAATCTTTATCAGAACATGATTGCTGCCGAAAAAGAGCTAGAGGAAAAAACTCTCTTGAATCTACTTAATGAAGTAGAAGAAGAACAATGCAAGAAACAGCTTTCAGATGGAATCGTTGTTCATAATGCTAACAAACTGAAAAATGGAAAGTGTCCTGCATGTGGTTTTGAAGCTCCTTTATCTGATGAAGAAGAATCTCAATCTACTTTAATTTGTGACAATTGTGAGGTTGGTTTTCCTGGATATATGTATGTTGCAACAAAACCCACAAAACTCCCAGGAGATGAAACCTAATGCAAAATCTCAATTTCTCCTACACTTACGATAAGCTCTATGCTCTCAATGAAGGTCATCGTGCCACAACTATACGAAGAAGAAACAAGTTTAGTCTAGGTGAAAATGTTAAAGTTCTTGCTAATGGCCAATTCCTTTGTTATGCCAAAATTATCATTATTGAGAGAGTAAAAATTCGAGAGATAGATGATATAAAACTTCTAGCTGATGTTGCTCCTCATGCAGATACTAGAGAAGCAGCAATAGCTTTAATCAATAAATTTTATCGAATCCCTTTAACTGAAGAATCAGAAGTTTTCCTTTATACTTTGAAGAGGATACCTGAGAGTCAGGTAATAGTTAAGATACAAACAAAATCTAAAGGTGATGAAATTGGAAGATAAGTGTGACAATTGCAACTATAAAATATATGTTACTGAATTATTTGCTGAAATGGTTAAGGAAGTTAAAATGAAAAAATTAGAGAGAAATATCATTATGAAATTAGCTGAAGAAAGCTCTACAAAACCTGAAGGTGATGAAATTGGATAGTTATGTGTATATTACTATGATTATGGTTATTGGTTCATTTTGGTTGGGCATGTTATTCCAACAATGGAGAGATCAAAGAATAAAACAGAAAGAGCTTGAAGAAAGTTCCACTGAACCCCTACTCGAAGGGAAATGTCCTGCATGTGGTTTTGAAGCTCCCATGTCCGCAGAAGACGGTCAATCTGTTTTACTTTGTGACAATTGTGAAGCTGGTTTCCCTGTATATATGTATGTTGCGACAAAGACCACCAAACCCGAAGGTGATATTATTGAAAGGGGGCAATATTGATGAGTAAAGCAAAAGAAAAGGAAGGAGGCTTGTCATAAGATGGCCACTTGTTATTTATGTGGTAAGGATATACCAAAAGAATTACTTAATTCAAAGAATTTATTCATAGTTCAAGATAAGAAATATTTTGTTTGTTGGGGGTGTATAGATAGTTCTGTAAAAGAAATAATTCTATCGAAATTATGCAATGTTGCTTTTGATAATGCCTTAGAAAAATTCAATGATAGTTTGTCTGAAGGTAACAAATTAAATGAAGAAAACGAGATTATACCTGAATGCTGTGGAAAAAAAAC
>DAOVRE010000174.1 GCA_030628305.1 Candidatus Heimdallarchaeota archaeon
CCAATTACATGACCTTTTTTAGTTGAAACTTCAACTCCTGGTATTATTAACAAACCATCAATTTTGAAATTCTCATGATGAAATTTTGTACTATTATGGTCTGTTATTGCTATCCCGTTTAATCCATTTTTTTTAGCAATTTTGAGAATGTCTTTTGGATTGCTTTTACAATCGTTTGAAAACCAACTATGAACATGTAAATCGTATCTATTTGCATCCATTTACGATTCATCTTCTGCTTCTTCTTCAAAGACTATTCGTTCAAGTTCATCTAAATCAGTCATAGATGCTATTGCTTCTTCGTCACCGTGAGCTATCCACAATTTATCTTGATCACTTTTGAGATCCCTCATCTTCTCCTCTAAGTACTTGTAAACTGTACTGTGTTTAGAACCATTTATTAGTCTAGTAAGTCCGTCTCTCAGAATTTTCAATTTGCTGAATTCTGATATTATTCCTATTGTATTACCAAAAACTGATACATGAGCACCTGTTATTTGCTCTATAATGTTCCTTGTTCTCCCATTTTTGCCAATAACTCTTGATCGTACTTCTCTTAATGTGTTTGGAGAAGTTCCCACAAGGTCTCTGAGTTGTATTATGTCAAATCCCCAACTAGAATCTTTAATCTGAAAAGCTTTCTGAGGACTGAACCCTCTCCCAACAGCTTTAACCATATCTCTTGCACGCCACATATTGACAGGGTCTTCAGAATCTTCCTCAATAGTAATGATGACATCTCCAGTCTTGCTGTCTATCATCAATTTACTTTCGGTTAATTCTTCTATCCTCTTCTTAGTGCTTCCTTTCGGACCTATCAGTACAGCAATCCTTTCCAATGGGATTCGCACTAAAAATTCGCTCGACATAGTTTAACACCAATTATATTTCCAATAGTTGTATTTTAGGGCTAGGGGGAGAATCTGTTATTTGTTCATAAAGTTCTTCATTTGGGAGTATTTCTACACCGAGAGAACTAAAATAGCGGTTAATATTTTTTATGTCTCTAAATAGAAAAGCTGCAGCATAAGGATGATCAAGCAAAACAGCTTGTGAAACATCAATAAATACTGGATTTTGCTTTAACATTAATATGTTATACTCACTTAAATCAGCATGAATTAATCTCGCATCTTCATACATTTTTGTCATATAGTCCAAGATTTTCGCATACAGTTTATGAGGTTTCTTAACTTTACTGTCTTTAAGAAGAGGAGCTGCCTTCTCACTCTTTCCTATAAATTCCATAACTAGAACGTTTTTCTGAATCGCTATAGGTATTGGTGATCTCACGCCTATTTTATTCATCCGTTTAAGATTCTTAAATTCTTTTTTAGCCCAAGTATAAATGAACGAATAAGTTCCTTTTTTGTAGTTTTTAAAACGAGGATCTCCCTGCACATATATCCAGTTCTTCTTAAATTCTGCAGAAGCTGTTCGATATATTTTGATTGCAAGTTCCTCTTTTTGCATTCCATAACCATGATATACATTAGCTTCTTTTCCAGTAGAAACACAAAAACCAATATCACTTAAGATCCCCGAATTCATCATTTTTACTATAAGCATGCTTGTTTGAAAATCAAATACACTCTCAATTGACTTTAGAGTATTGGAATCCTTCTCCCTAATGCGACCCTTGTCTATTTTTTGGTCAATGGAAGCTATCTCTTTATCAGACATTTTTTCACAATTCCTGTTTTCTTAATGAGAGTGTGCATAGGGCTCTTAGGCATGGTCATCAATGGAGGAGATGAGGTGGAACCATAATCTCAATAGTAATACAATAATTACAATAAATAAAACTATTGCTTAATCAAAGACAATTTACACGCTAAATTAATTTATCTAAGAAAAATGGAAAAAGAATATTTACAGAACAAATTCTTCTGGAATATGTTTGTTGTTTATTAGCCATCTTACTTCATTTTTTCTAAAGCGATGTACTAATTCACCTTTTTCATCAGGTTTCATTCCATATAGGGGCATTATAATGACCACGTCTCCAACTCTACACCACATTCTTTTCCTGTATTTACCTGGAATACGGATTTGCCTTGTAAAACCATCTAAACATTTCACAAGCAAAATACTTGCACCAAGAATTTGGAGAACGATTCCGAAAAATTCTCCTTCTTTAGGTAACTGTGCTCTAATGGCATCAGAATCAGCTGTTACCCAACCTGAATATGTCCTTTTATATGGTTTTTTCTTGCCCTTTGTCGGTTTCTTTTTCTTTTTACTCAAATATAATCCTCATTACTAAAAAGAAGAAGGGCTTAAAATATTTTGTTGTTAAGCTGAAAATATTGAGAAAAGAAGTTTCAAACGAAACAAACAAAAAGGCAAGAGCTAAAAAACTCTTGAGGCAATAAGATGGAATATGATGAATTATTCGAAAGAGCAAGAAAACACCTCCCAGAAAAAGTGTTCGAACAATCAAGATTCGAAATTCCAACCATACATTCAGTAATTGAAGGAAATAAGACCTTTATAGTTAATATCAGAGAGGTTTTAGAACGAATTAATAGAGAAGCAAACCATTTTCTCAAATTTATGGCTGGAGAGTTAGCTGCTTCAGTTACAATGGAAGGCGCTCGCGCAGTATTTGCTGGAAAACATGCCAAAACAACACTCCAAACACTCCTTGAGAGATATGTTAAAGAGTACGTTAATTGCGCAGAATGTGGAAAACCAGATACTCAGTTGGTAATAGAAACAAGAATTCTAAGAAAACGCTGTGATGCTTGCGGTGCAACGATGTCTGTTAAACCTTTACGAAAATAAATCAAAAATGCGAGTGATTTTTATGTCTTCTTCCTTTTTTATTAAAGTAATAAAACAGTCAAGAGAAAGGCTAGTTGCCGCATGTGATGAAGAAATTATGGATGTGGAACTCTTAAGCCATGGAGTTAAGATCAAGGCTAGTAAAACTTTCTATGGCATTGAACTAGTTTCTGCAGATGAATTATTGGATGAAGTTAAGAGAAGCACATCTGTTAATGTAATAGGAACAAGAGCAGTAAACCTTCTTATAGAAAACCGAATTATTCATGAAGAAGCAATTTTATGGTTTGATCACCCTGACAAAAAGACGAAAGTTGGCCATGCGATGATGTTAAGATGAATAAGAAAAGGCTTATTTGGGTTAAGGAAAAGATTTATTGT
The DNA here is from genome assembly GCA_030628305.1 of Candidatus Heimdallarchaeota archaeon. The sequence continues at coordinate 3,169 of DAOVRE010000174.1, forward strand.
AAAGGTGAGTAAGATTTCTGAAAGAGGACGATTTTGCGCCGTATGTGGTACTATGGATAAAATACTTCTTGACAACTTGTGCGAAACATGTTACAAGAAAGAACACCCTCTTGACATTGAACTATTAAAAAGTCTGAATGTTGAAATATGCATCGATTGTGGTGTCCTCAGAGTTTTAAACACACGTATAGACCCGTATGTGAGGGAGGAGAACCTGGAAGAGGTTATAAGAGAAGTTGTAAGAAGTGCTGTTTTATCTAAATTTCACTCTGCAGACCCCTATGAAGCTGAATTTGAAGATGATATAGAAAATGATAAAATCATGAATTATGGTGTTAAATACTTCGAACTTAAAACAAAAATCATTTTGCAGCCACATGAAGAATTTTCTCCCTTCGAGAAAGATTTTGTCACTAGACTGAAAATGAAGAGAACTATCTGTAATGATTGTTCATTGTATAAATCTGGTTATTTTGAAGCCATTCTGCAGGTTCGAGCAGATAAAAGAAGATTAACAGATGATGAATTAGACAGATTTGAAAATCTCATCAATGATATGATGAAGCAACATGAAGATTCTAAACTATCTTACATATTAGATATAAAAGTTGAACCCGATGGTATTACTGCTCAAGTGAGTACAAAAATACTAGCTTCAAATTTAGCTAGAGAGATAAGAGCACAAACTGCAGGAAAACTTTCTACTGCATACGAACATAAAACAACATCAAAAGATGGAACAGAAGTCTACACAAACACTTACCTTGTCAGATTGCCTGCATTTGGTAAGGGTGACATTATTAATTTTGAGAAAGAACTTTGGAGAGTAATAACAATAAACGATGATCAACTTAGATTAGAATCTCTTACAAACCATGAGGAAAGAAAGGTTGTACGAAAGAGAGTAGAAATCAGCGCTAAAAAGAGGAACGATGAGTTAGTGCCTCGAGAATATATGTTAGTTTCAACAGAAGGTCAAACCGTAGTTATTATGGCAATGGACAACTATGAGAACTTTGATGATAATTTGGAGAGGTTACCTAAAAATAAAGCAATAGGCGAAACCATCAAAGGATTTCTACTGGATGAGAAAAATTATTACCTTGACTAATTCCCCCTATTTTCGTTGTGTAGATAAGTTTTTTATTTGTAATTAAACTGCCTTCTTCGATTATTATGCCAAAGAACGAAATTGCTTGGGATTTATCTGAGATGTTTAAAGGTCCTGATGATTCTAGAATAAATGAAGTTTTGAAAAAACTTGATAAACAAGTTGATGAGTTCATCAGAGACTATAAGGGTAAATTAAATTTTCCTGAATTCTCAGCTGATGATTTATTGGTTCTACTAAAAAAACAAGAAGATTTTACAGCTGATTTCTTTGAATTCAGCTCATTTGCTCGATTATCCTTCTCAGCAAATATGACAATACCTGAAATAAAG
>DAOVRE010000116.1 GCA_030628305.1 Candidatus Heimdallarchaeota archaeon
ATTTATTAATCTTTAACTATTCTCAATAGAGTCGCAGAGATTATTTAAAATTACAAGGTGTTAACATGAAAATTTTGTTTGACGAAACCCAAAAAGAAAGAGGTCTTATTTTTGATAATTTTCGAAAATTAGCTGAAACACTTGAAGATTCAGGACATCAAGTCAACCGCTTAGACACATTTCCAATTAAATATACAGTAATTTCAAAACATGATATTCTTGTATTTCTATGTCCTGATGGTTCAAAATTGTATGGACATGAAGTTAAAGCACTCTTAAGATTTTTAGATGAGGGTGGTTCTGTAGCAATTTTTGCTAATGCTGGTGGAGATAGAGGATTAAACACCAATCTGAATACACTTTTGAAGCATTTTGATATGGAAATTGTAGCAAACCAGATTTTCGATTATAAAAACTACGACTTAAAACTAGAAAGTAACCCAGTTATCAGTAAATTCTTCGACCATTCCATTACCAAAGGGATTAAAGATGTTACAATGGTATCAGGATGTTCAATCAACATAGGAAAGAAAGGAATAGAACTAGCAAGAACATCTTCGGATAGTGACCCTCCAAGTGTAACAGTTTTAGCTATCGCTTCTTATGGGTTAGGGACAGTTTTGGTTGGTGGATCTTATTTAATGTTTTCTGATTTAAAATCAGGTTTGAAACTGAGGGGCAATAAGAAATTAGCTACCAATATTTTCAACTTCATTTCGGAGGTACCAATGGGTGAAACTGAAGAAATTACTGAAGAAGAACCAGAACCAGAACCAAAAAAACCTAGTAAAACTTCTCTTCAACAACCACCTGTTCCCGAAACACATGCTCCTATTCCTGCAGTCACTCCAACATCAATCGTTCAGGAACTAAAAAAAGAAATGAGAATAAAAGAGCCAAAAGAGGAAAAAACAGAAACTAAACTCTCTAAAGATGATATCTATCGCGCAATTGCAATAATTCAAGATTTAGAAAAAGATATTTCTGAACTCAACATAGAAGATCTAGGTTATAGAGATATTCTTCTTACAGATATGGCAAGAAGAAAAGGCGTTGATTATTCCCAAGTTTTACCGTATTTAGAGAAAATTCGAGAGAAAGAGAAACGAAAAGGTGAAACCAAGAAGAAACAAGAACACAAAGATAGTAGTATCGATAAGTCTTCCATTCCTTTACCAACACAAGCTGATAGGTTTGAGCAAGAGGTACTAGTTTTTGATGAATCTTTGGAGGAAAAAATACAAACAAGCAGCCAAGTACCAGTAGTTTCTCAACATTTGCAAAAATCTGATTTAACAGAGGTTGTAGATGCAATAAAAGAACTAAAGAATAGTGTCGACGTTTTAAGTGCAAATCTCATTCATCTAATGAGTGAAATTGTTCTTGAAATAAAAGAGGGAAAGGGCAAGAAAAGAATATTCTAGGATAGATTTATGTGAAATTCAAAGAATTATCGCAGTGTTATTTCAAATTGGAAAAAACACGGAAAAATCTTGAAATGGTCGACATTTTAGCAGAGACAATAAAAGATTCTGATTCTAAAGAGATCGGAAAAATTGCTCTCTTAACTCTAGGTAAACTGTATCCAGATTTTATTGGAATTGAACTAATGCTAGCTGAAAGAATGGCAATTAAGTCCTTAGCTATAGCTACAGGTAAAAGTGATAAATCTGTTCAAACCCTACTAGATGAAATTGGTGATTTAGGAAAAACAGCTCACCAGCTATTAGAAAAAAAACCTCAATCAACTCTATTAGCATTTACTAAACAAGAAGAACGGCAAGAGCTAGATGTTCTAGACATATGGGGAATTTTCGATTCTATAGCGAAAATGTCTGGAGAAGGATCATCAGACAGGAAGATTAGAACACTATCTGGTCTTATTTCTAAAGTTTCCCCACTGGAAGCAAGATACATAATTAGGATGGTTTGCGGTCAATTAAGATTAGGAGTTGCAACTCAATTACTACTAGAAGCTATGTCTCTAGCTAAAACAGGCACTAGAGAAAACAAAGATATTCTAGAAAGAGCTTATAACAGGACGTCGGATATAGAGTTTGTTGCATCGTCACTTTTTTCACAAGGTTTAGAGAGTATAAAAATAGTTGAAGTGAAAATTTTCAATCCTATAAGAGTCATGCTAGCACAAAGAGTTTCAAGCTCAGAAGAATTGCTGGAAAGATTCGGAGGGAAGGTTTCGCTAGAGTACAAATATGATGGATTGCGTGTTCAAATACATAAAAGGGGCTCAAAAATCAAGTTGTTTTCCAGAAAACCTGAAGATATCACACACCAATTCCCTGATGTCATTGAATTCATTAATGATGCTGCCAAAGAAGATGAGTTCATCATCGAGGGAGAAATTGTTGCTTATGATTTACAGAAAGACAAAATACTACCTTTTCAACATGTTTCACAAAGGAAAAGAAAGCACGATATCGACAAGAAAATCGGAGAGGTTCCAGTAAGAGTTTATCTTTTTGATTCACTTTTTGCTTTTGGGAAATCAGAGATAGAAAGCGATTATCTAAACAGGAGGAAGTTAATGGAAAAACTTGTTGAGACGAATGATAACATACAATTTTCTCATCAGACAATTGCAGAAAATTCAGATGATATCGAAAAATTCTTTCAACAAGCTCTAGAAAACGGCTGTGAAGGAGTAATGGGAAAGGATATTTCAAAAGGTTCTTTCTATCAAGCTGGAGCGAGAGGTTGGAATTGGGTAAAATACAAAGCTGATTATGTTGACAAACTATCAGATTCATTCGATCTTGTCATGTTAGGTGCTGATTATGGTAAAGGCAAGAGAGCGGGGTTGTATGGTACTTTCCTAGTTGGTTGCTTTGATCAGGACGATGCTGTATATAGAACGTTTACAAAAGTTGCCACCGGTTTTAGTGATAAGAACCTTCAATATTTTTACGATGTTCTCAAGAAATTGGAAAGAGCAAAACCCAAGGAAGTTGTAAGTGACACAGAATGCCAAATCTGGTTTGAACCTTCTATAGTCATTGAAGTAACAGGAGCAGAAATTACCGTAAGTCAGATTCATACTTGTACAAGAGGTCTTTTGAGTGAAAAAACAGATGGATTAGCTCTTCGTTTTCCAAGATTCACAGGAAGGATTGTTGAAGATAAAGCTCCTGAAGACTCTACTTCAAATCAAGAAATACACACAATATATTTAAATCAAAAAAAATAAGTTAGAAGTGACATCAAATGTTTGGTAAAAAAAATAAGCCTGTAAAAGATGAAACAAAAGGCAAAATTCCTGAAGCTTTGAAGATATTAATGACAAACATTTCAGATTATGAAGGTTATTCCGACCTTGAAGTTCGAAGTAATTCCGATAGAGCTTTTAGAAAGAAGCTTTTTATCCTGCTTCGTAGCTCCAAGGACGCTATGGCTCAAGTAAACGAACTATTGATTCATTCTCAATTATTGACTAGCTGGGGCCCTTCAGGTATAGTTGCTAAACGTATTGAAGATATGCTGAGAGAGACCGATAACACTGACTACAAATACAGTACCTTCTTTGATGTAAAGAGTGTAGAAGGAGAACATGGCATCGATTTATCTATACTATATCTATTAGAAATAGACATTTTGGACAATGCTGAAGAATTCAAAGAAAAAATTATTGAAAATCAAGTAAATCTAGAAGAAATGATGCTTGACACAGTAGAAATCAGCATTTCAAGTCTAATGTCCCAAAGCAAAAACTTGGAGAATATCTTTAACGAACGAAATGAGTTAATTAGAGCATTCGAAAAGATGAGTCTTAATTAATAACTCCAATAATTGTTTTTTTCACTTCTTCCATTTTATCTTCAGTAACAGTGAGGATTTTTATTTTAGATTTATGTCCTTTGATTATTGAAAAAGATGAACTAGGAACGTCAAAATATTTAGCAAGAAATTTGATTACAGCTTTGTTAGCTTTTCCTTTATCAGGAGGTTCCTTCACATAAATGTCAAAAGCATGTTCAGTAATCAAAATTTTCTTCTGAGTTGAACTAGGATGAACATTAAGAGTAATCATCAAAAAATCAGTTTTTTCAGAAATAAAAGAAGGGATTGACAAGAAAAACACCTTAAAGGTAAGTTGCTTTCTAACCCACCTTGGCTGCTAAACGTGCTGTGGATGCATACGCATAGTTCTTCTCAACGTCTTTTGGAGACCATGCAACAACACATCCATTCCACTTAGGACACCTACTTATGCAGATGTGACCTTGACCACCTAAATTTGTGGAGATAAGTCTTTCTGGAGTCATAGTAATAACTGTGAATTTGAGACCTCCACCAAAATCAATAGCATGATCTTGGTTTTTCCAAGCATTAAATGGTATCAATGGATCAACAGCCCAGTCCCCGTAAGTATAATATACCTTTAAATCGTCTCCAACCAGCCAGGCAACGCCAATCGTACCTTCTTGACCTAATTTTGCTACTTCTTCTTCAAAGCTCATTAACAAATCACCTTAATATTATGTTATATTTTATCTTCCTCTATTTGATATTTTCTCTTAAGGTAATTCTAATCTGATGCTACTTTTTCTTACATCCTATATTGGTTTGTTAATATCCAATCCATCCAGTTCTTCCAAGATTCATTTGTTGTAAATCTCAGAACACTCGTGAACCTCTTAATGATGTAAAGAGTCTAAACTAATTTACTACTAGTTTTTGTGACTATTTTTTTCTTATCATCTTTTGATAATCTGTAATAGTGTATAATCCATACAAGGACAGCGCAAAAAGACATCATCAGCCCTAAAGTGGAGATTAGAGTCCCCCATTGTTCAAGTCCTGTACTGGGAAAATTGTTCTCAAAATACCCAGAAATATCAGAATCGATCATAGAAGGGTCAGACATATTTATAAATATATCAAAATGGAAAGAGAAGACACCATCAGATAATGGCCAAAAACAAGCAACATAAAACTGGCTCATGTCCATCAATATATGGCTAAAAACACTAACAGCGACAACTCCAGTGATGAAAAGATTTCTTTTTGTAAGGAGATAAACAGCAACAACAACTAAAGCTTGAATAAAAAAAGAATGTAAAATAACTCTATGCTTAAGCAAGATATCTATATCATGATAAACAGACAGAGGGGATAAAAGAATTATCCATAACCACTGTTTTTTTTCTTTTCTTCCAAAGATTGCCATATTAACTAGTAGAGATAATCCAAAATGTGTTGCTAAATCAGGCATACTATTTCATCAAAGTAATATTAGATTTCTTAGTGCTTAAATCTTACTCAATATTAGTAGGTAAAACAATCTGATAACTGATGTTCAACGCTTGTTATACTTGAAAAGAAACAAAGATAATGTTGATCTATAAAAATATAACACCAAGCACAATCATTAGTTGACCTGCAATATATGTAAACATTGTAATTACTCGTTCATACTTAAACACAGTTACAAATTTTGCATATCCATTTAGTATATCAGAAATTATAAACAACCATGCTCCTACATATAGAAGTATTATCCCTTCTAATGTTCCATAGCCAAAAAGAAGGGTTGTGCTTATTCCCATTAACCCAATTACAATAATGTATATAGTTACAGCTGTTGTCATTTTGCCAGTATGTTTAGTCAAACGTGGATGGATCATAATTGCTGCAATTACAAAAGGTATCGCAAGTAAAACACTCCACCAGACAAAATGAACAAAATCTCCTGCTATATAGATAAAAGCAGAAATGTACAACAAATTTCCTAGAAGAAAAGAGACTAGACCTATTCTTAACCATGTGTGAGTTTTCTCAGGATCAGGTAGCATCAAGAAGATGTCGCCAACAAATCCACCAATTATAGCACTACTGATTAACCAATTGATATTGACGTTCCCAATAACATAGAATAATAGAAGTAATGGCATGAGAAAGGGTTTTGTAAGATATCTAACAATCATGAATTTCTCTTTTCCATTATCA
>DAOVRE010000258.1 GCA_030628305.1 Candidatus Heimdallarchaeota archaeon
ATTCATTAAACCATTCCAATCTGTTACATAAACTGTTAAAGTATAATCTCCATTGTCATATTGAGTTGTATCAACATTGATTGAAAGGACAACTTCACTCATCGCCACCCAAATTGCTCTCCAAGTTGAGTTCCACAGTTCCACAGTTATATTTTTGATACCTGAATAATCTTTTCCTGATGTCTCAAAAGCAAAATTTCCAGAGACATAAACAAACTGATCAATTTCTATCTCAGGTAATTTGTCATCGAAGTTGAGATCATAAACATTCAAACCCAAATAAGTTCCAATGTACATTTTTCCTGTTATTGGACTATAGTCTGCGCGAGCAACAAAAAGGCTAGACAAACCTTCTGATTCACCTTCAAATTTTATCTCCTCATTAGTCATGTTATAAAGATAAATGCCTCTATTGGACGTGAACATAATTTCATTAGTTTCTGAAATATGTACAATATCATTGATCGTAGGTATCCATAAAGCAGCTTGAGTGAAATCCTCAAAAGTTTCTGTAATTGGATCAAAGATTTTTACATGGGGAGATTGTTCTAGACCTACCCATATTTTACCATCTATCCATGTTAATGAACGAATATCCCACTCTTCAACTTCTCCAAAGGTTTTGATAACTTCACGAGTTGTAAGGTTGAACATTACCATGCTTTTGTTAGTTGCAATATAGAGAACATCTCTTGTTGGGTCGTGTAAAACTTCGTTCAATTCTAAATCGGTTCTATCGTAATCTAAATCATGTACTGAATAGTTACCAGTTTGCCAATTATAGATAATTAGTGAACCGTTACCATTTTCATCTCTACTAACTGAATAGTAAATCACGGTTTCATTAGGTGAAGAAGAGATATCTTGAATATGATTATACTCCTCTAATGGGAGAATTGAACCCATATTAGTTACAACATCGTCAGAGATATTGTATAGGTACTTATGATGGAACATTAATCGAGAATTAACTAATAATTCACCTGCAGTATTTCCACCTGCACCAGGAACATTTAACAAATATTCAAGGTTCTCTTCATTCGCTGCATATATACTAAATCTGTTTAGACCCAGTAAGGTTGAAACATAAACAGTTTCATCGATAGGATCGTAATGAACATCAGAAGCCATATTATGATACATACCTAGAATTGGTCCGTTTACTACAGTGTTACTTGCAGGAATGAGGGGATCTACAAAAGTCAATATTTGCAATCTTTGTATTGATCCAAGTATTGCTTCATTTGTCAACTCGTTTATCTCAACGCTTGCTAAAAGCCCCTCAACCGAATAATCTGTAGTTATAAAAGGTAAACTAGAAGAACCAGCGGTTCCTTGACCTGAGCGAGCTACTCCTTCAATTGAGGAAGCATTGAAAATATATAACCCACATTCGGTATTAGCACTAATGAATGAAGCGACATATCCAAGTTCTCTACTAGAATCAAACGCTATATCAATAACAGGTAGAGGATTATAGCCTACTTCTGTCAAGTTATATGTTTCTACAGTTTCATTTTCAAAAATGACTGTTAATCCTCCAGCTAATCCAGTATTAGGTGTTGGATCTTTTGTTGTAATAAATGTTCTATTTTCTGTTGGATAGTATTTCACTAAACTGACTTTATTATAAGGTAAACCCTCAGTAGTTGTATACTTTTGTGAAGTGTTTGTTAGCATATCTATCCAGTAAAAACCATCTTCAGCACCAATGAACAAATAGTTATCATATAAATCGAGAGTCATAATTCCAGATGAAGGAACAGGATAACCAGATGTATCAAGAAAAGCGCCCTTTATTGGGTCGTAAGCACTTATACCATCATTGCTACTTATCCACACTATGTTAGTATTGTGATCAACTACAACGTTTTTTGTTAAGTCGAAAACACCAAAATTACCTGTAGCAATAGTTGTTGCTTGTAGAGGAAAAATAGAATAGTTTAGGACATCCACACTACCTACTGTGGAGATGTACAAGAGTTTAAGGTCTTTGTCAATTTCTAAGTCAAAAATGGTTGCTTCAGATAAACCTATCTCTATACCATAATGAGATGAATTTGATAGGTCATCCAATTGAAAGAGTGCCAACCCTTTGTAAGAGTTTGTGAATATGAGGTTATCTTCTTCACTGATTGCTAAAGCAGTATACCCTGGATTCCCATAAATGTGATCAAAAGCACTAGGTTCTCCATTGTCGAGTGTTGAAAAAATACTTGTTTCATTATCAACAGAAGCATTTGTATCTGTAACACATTGCAAAAAACTTGAAGTAAATAATAATAGAAATAGAAAAACATATTTTTTTGTTTTCATGATACTTCTTTGTCCAATCCCTATAATAAATTCTCCTATAATCAGTAAAGAAGCAAGATTTAATTAATTGTGGTTCTTCTAACAACTAAAAAGACAAGTTATGTTTAATTGCAAGAAACTATTAGAAAAAAATATAACAGTAGAAAAAAGAGATTGTAGAGTAAAGCTCAACCCTTATTTAAAGAGTTCAGCACTATTTTCTACAAAGATTTTTACAATTTTTTCACGTTTTAGCATAGAATGTTCAAGATTGATATATACCCATGAAACCTTTGAAAAGAGAGGTTTTTTGATTTCCAATACTTTGTTAGGTAGAAGCAATACTAAGTCTTTAATTGAATAGTCTTCTTTTAAACCTAAAATTTTTCTTAAATCAGCTACTGAAATCCTATCTCTAGATGCTAGTTCAATGAATTTGCTTGCTTTAATCTCAATCTCTGATTCCTTTTGAGTATGTAGGAAAGCATCATATTTTTCACGCATAATGTTTGAGTACCATTTAGGAGACCTAATCTCAGTCAATATAGCCCCGTATCTTGTAAATTCGACCCTTAGCTGTCCTTTAAGTGAAAGTTGTTTGAGTTTGAAGATCACTTCTTCTAAGGAAATACCTATTTCCAAAGCAACTGAAGTAAGGTTAACCTCTTTTCCAAATTCAAGACTTTCAACAATAAGCTTCTTCTTAGTTCGTTCAATAACAGGTTTTCGGATTATTCCATGATAAATGAGCCAGAAAATCTGTAACATAAAAATACCAAGGATTATTGCTAGATATCCTGATAAAACGTCAAATTTTCTCCATTCAAGTTCAGAAGGAGAACCTGCTACAGCTCTTTTGAATAATAACTCCTTGATAGATTTCTTTGAAGTCAGTAGGTAGATTTTCAATATCGTTTGTGAAGAAAGTGCATAGAAAGAAACAAGCATTGCTACAGCAAACATCTCTGAATAGTAATAAATAGACAGATGTATCACAGACATAGCTATTGAAAGAAGAATTAAACTAAACCTAAAGATGAAAGCTAATGGTCTAAATTTCTGATCCAATTTAAATAGATAGAAGTAGGTGTTAAGTAGACTAAATCCAGCAAGAAAAATAGTGATAACAAGTGC
>DAOVRE010000054.1 GCA_030628305.1 Candidatus Heimdallarchaeota archaeon
AGAATAAAATAGCTTTCAGATATTCTTTGTATAACTCCTAATTCTTCTGCTTTCAATGGTTTAGGAGATTTTGACAAGATACCATTGAAAATTCGTTACCCATTTACAGGATTTTCTTTAGTTTTTCTACAACTTGAGGTAATATTTTCCCCGCCCTATTCGCAACTACAATGTCTGCTAAATCATCTTGTGTTGTTGGATCAATGTTAATGATTATCAGTTTTGTTCCATTCTTTTTTGCTTTTCGGGGAAAATTAGATGCAGGTTGAACTGATAAACTAGAACCAATAACTAGCATTAAATCACACTTTGCAGCATGCTCCTTAGATATTTTCATTTCCTTTTCAGGCATAGGATCATTGAAATTTACAACAGATGAAATAATCCTTCCTTCACACTTTGAACACACTGGTTGATTAGCTTGTTGAGGTTCAGTTCTGAAACCTCTCCCATGAAGTTCTCTATCCCATTTAACTTCAACTCTTGTATATCGTGTATCGCAATCAATACACTTCATCAAGTTATAATTCCCATGTAGTTCCGCTATTAGGGATGAATCAACCCCAGATTCTAAGTGGAGATTGTCAACGTTTTGTGAGATTAGAAATTTCATCAGTCCCATATCTTGAAGTTCTTTGATCGCATAATGAGCTTCATTCGGTTTAACTTCATCGAAATGTTTTCCATATTTGGGAGGAAGTCCTTTATCTTTTCGTGTCCATATGCCATCTTTTCCTCTATAATCTGAAAGACCAGATTCTGTACTTATCCCCGCACCAGTAAAGACAACTAGATACGTGGAATTCTTTATCATTTCAGCAATCTTGTTGATATCTCTTTCAATTTGGGAAATATGGTCCATACAATTTATAGCTATGATTGCATTTTAAAAATCGTTCTAAATACCGATATTGATTTAATAGTAGAATATTCAATTACATTAGTGTTGAAGTAGAATGGATAACAAACACATAGAGGAAACATATCAACTTCTTATAGAATTGATACAAAATAAATGTATTAATCCTCCAGGGGATGAAATGAAATCAATTAGAACAATTGAAAAATTTCTTAAAAGCAAGAGAGTTAACTGTAAAATATTTGAATCTGCAAAAAATCGAGCAAATTTAGTAGCTGTAATTCCTGGAACGAATAAAGAAGATTCGGGTTTAATTTTTGGACCTAGTCATGTAGATGTTGTCCCAGTAACTAAACCTGATGACTGGAAGGAGAACCCATTTGGAGGTGTAATAAAGGACGGCTATATTTGGGGGAGAGGTACATTAGATATGTTATTCATTGTTGCTTCACAGGTTCAAGCATTCGTTTTGCTCTCACAAGAAAAATTCAAACCAAAAGGAGATTTGGTTCTGTTTATTGTAGCAGATGAAGAAACAGGGGGGGCGTGGGGAGCTGATTGGATGATTAAGAATCATTCCAATGAGTTAAGCATCAATAACCGTAAGATGTTTGCAGTAACTGAAGCTGGTGGTGTTCAGATTAGTAAAGATAAATTTGTAATTATTAATGGTGAAAAGGGTGCAACAAGTTTAAAACTGAAGTTTCAAGGAACTCCCGGTCATGGTAGCGCACCTTATTCAAGTGATAATGCTGTGCACAAGGTGTCCAAAGCAGCACTTTACCTTACAGATTATTGCGACAACAAAATACCTATTGATACAACCTTTATTAGAAATTTAGTTAAGGGTCTAGGGATGAATTTCATTCTAAGGTCGTTAATCACAAATAAAAAACTACTTCCAATTATTCTCAAAATCCTCAATAAAAAAGATCCTGAAATGCCAAAGGTTTTACACAGCTTAAGCAGAATGACCATATCACCAAACATTATACAAGGTGGAAAGAAAATCAACATAATTGCTTCAGAAGCCAGCTTAGAAATAGATGTTAGGACACTTCCAGGTCAAGATTATGATTATGTTGTTTTTCATGTTAAGAAAGCGTTAAAAGAACTCGCAGATGAAGTAATTATCGAGAGGGTTGAAGCAGAAGAAGGCATAGCGTCAACAGGTACAGCTAGCCCAGTAGAATCCGATTTTGTTACAGCAATGAGAAATGCTATTCGAAAAGATTTTCCAAATGCGAGCTTAGTTCCCTTAATTGCAAGTGGGGCAACTGATGGAAGATTTTTACGAGAAAAAAATGTAGACACATATGGATTTGCTCTTTTCAATCCAGAAACACCAATGAATGAAATTGTTAGTTTAGCTCATGGAGTTGATGAGAGAATTAGCTTGAAAACGGTAGAGCTTTCGCTGAATGTGTATTACAATTTAGCTAAAGAATTTCTTTGACAAAAGAAAAGGAAAAAAAGAGATTATATCTGACTCCCACAATTAGTGCAGAATCTAACATCGCTCTCCATATCTGCCCCACAATTCTGACATACTTTGGTTCCCATTGGAGTTATTGTTGCAGGTGCTTGAGTTGTATAAGAAGGAGGTTGATAAGGAGTGTAAATCTGTCTAGAATCATGTGTTGAAGGTTGAGAATACGGTTGTTGAGTTTTACTCCTTCTGGATCGCCTAAACAGAAATATACCAATCAAACCACCAATAATTACTACAGCAATAACTACATACCATATAGTATTCAAACCACCTGTATTTGAAGGGTCAAACGTAATTGTTACTGATATGGTATAACTGGCTGGATTTACTCCCCAATTCAATAAACAAAAATCATAAGTTCCCCTGTCCAAGATAAATGTCATTGTTCTTGTTAACACATCTTCTGCATTATAGTACCATTCTGGATAAGGTCCTTCATCATTATTCCAGTCTTCTAAATCAGGGTCATCACAAACACCAAATTCAACGGGCTCACTTGAACTCAAAATAACAGTTACACTAGTATCATAACATGAAATATCTCTACGATAGAGAACAAAATACCCCCCATTTAGAATGTCATTATCAGAGACAATAGTTTCTGTTTCAGGTTCTATTTGAGCCAGAGCAATGTTTGAATAAACTAATAACATAAAAAATCCAATTAATAATAATTTTTTCCTCAATGTATCCACCCTATAACCATTTTTAATTTCAATCAAATTAATGTTGAGATAAATGAAATTTCCAAGGAACAGTTAGAAAAAATTAGCCTTATCAATTTCTTAAACCTTTCTAAATATATTTTCTAGTATAGCGAAAGAATTATCTTTATCAAGTTATATCGAACCTTAGATGCGTCCAACAACCCATTTCCATAGTGCTCTATTTCTACTGGGAATAATCTACCTTAATGTTCCAGATTTCTCATGGATACTAGGACTTATCTTTTTAGCTGGCAGCGTATTGATTGATCTGGATAGCTTTTTATCAGCATTTCTCAAAGAAAAAAATCATCGTTTTTACGTATTTCACTCTTTACTATTTTGGATATTCATATCAGTAATTTTCTTAATTCTCAGATATACTACTACAGAATTCTTTGATTATTTTCTTTATTTCAGTCTTGGAGCAATCTGGCATCTTCTATTTGATTTATTAGATTGGGGGATTCCTCTCTTACCTTTACCAAAGTTTCGAAAAATCTATTTGGGGATACTTAAAGAGGAAAATTTAGAAGTTAGACCCGAATATTTCTTTCTGAAAAAATACTGGAATAGTAAAGTGATGATTTTTGTAGAATTATTGTTTTTCGCACTTTCATTTCTAGGATGGTTTCTCATTCCAGTTCAGCTAATCATCGGAACTGCATGTATTGGATTAGCAACATATATGTTCTTCCTTTTTGAGATGAAATTATTGATTAAAATGAGAGATAAATGAATTTATTGTGAACTATTTTTTGAATTTCTGTCTTGCTTTTTCTACTAATTCATCTGGTCTTTTACTGTATTGCTTATAATCTTGTCCTAGTGTTATGTTCAAGATGTTTTCTGCAATGATTTCATTTAATGAATGATTGATTTCATACCCTAAGAAATGGCGATAAGAACTGAGTGATGCAGCAGCTGTTGTGCCATTACCCATAAAAGGATCAAGTATCAGATCTCCGGGTTCACTGCCAAAGTCGATACATCGCTGAACTACCTGTATAGGAAGCTTAGTTGCATTTTTCTTTTTACCTCTTTGGTACCCTCTATTTATTTCCCAAACATCTAGTGGATAATGTTCAATTTTATTGAAGAAGTATTTCTTCTCATCTTTAACAGCAAAAAGAATGTGATAATGACTAGTAACGAATTTTCTCTTGGTAAAAACACCAAATTGGTATTTCCAAACTATGTCATTTATCAGTTTTAGATTACTTTCTCTAAGAGCATTAAGAATGTCCACTAAATTCGTCCAACCACTAAATATCCAAACACCTGCATCTTCCTTTAAAACTCTAGGAAGTTCCTTGATCCAGTTTTTGCAGAAGGAAGAATAATCACTTATTTCAACGTCTTGATATCCTTTTGCAACCAAATCACTATTACGATTGTAAAGAACTTCCATTTCCCCAAAATTAAGTCCAAAGGGCGGATCAGCTACGATCATATCAATACTTTCTGGTGGTAGTTTTCTTAATTCTTGAACACAATCATCAAAAAAGACCTTATCAACCTCAAAAGAATATTCTCGGTCTAGAAACATCTTCTCAGCTTCTGCTTTTGACCAATCATATGTTGGTTTGAATTCAGCTGCAGCTTTGTGAGGAACATAACTGTTCCTCCTTTTTAGATGATTAGAATTCATTTGTTATAATTCCTTAAAATGCCTAATTTAAAACTCTTTTTTAACAAACCATCTAGTTAAATTTGATTACTCTACAAGTTTTGAATACATTTTACTCCTTCTATCTAATAAAATGTTATTTCTTTCATTAAGCCATTTGTTGCGAGCAATTTCTATATCTATTTCAACAATTCTGATTTCTTCAGTATTCACACCAGCACTAGCTAACAAGTCCATGTTAGGAGAAGTGATTTGACTCTGACCTGTAAATGTCAACTCAATACCACCATTTTCTTCAGTACCTGTTCGATTAGAAGTAATTGTAAATATCCTATTTTCTATAGATCTTGCTAACATAGTTGTTTGGCTATAAGGTAAAACTAAATTCGCGGAGTGTGCTAAAATATCAATACCTTCTAGAGCTAACACTCTAGTCGCTTCTGGGAAAATCCAGTCAAAACAAACTAACATGCCAATTTTCATTCCCTTAACTTCAAAGGATTCTAAGGGTCCATTTCCAGGTTGAAAAAACAGTTTTTCTCTATCGAACAAGTGTATTTTTTGGTATTTTCCTATAAATCCATCTGGACCAATAAGAACAGAAGAGTTGTAAAAGTTTTCTTCTTTTCTTTCGCAAATTCCACAAACTATTACTGAATTTCTAGATTGAGTTATTTCTGATAATTTTTCTACGAACATACCATCTGGAATTGTTTCGCTTGCTTTCAATAGCTCATCCTTACTTGAAAAAACATATCCTGAATTTGCTAATTCCGGTAAAACCAGTAAATCGAAATCTGGTGCCTTTTCTATCATTGAAGACAATTTATCTAGATTGCTTTCAACTTGACCAAAAAGGGGTTTGAACTGAAGAAAACCAATTTTCATAACTGGATTTAAAATTCAATATATTTAAAATATATGCAATCGTTTTAGGAATAAATTTTCATAACTGTATCAACTATTGCTTTGATCTCATTTGGCTCATTGAGCACATAGTCTGGTTTTAGTTCTAGGAGATCACCAGGCTTACTTGAACCATATGTTGCAGCAACCGCGATTACTCCTGCTTCTTTTGCACTTTGAATATCAAATTCAGTATCACCAATCATCAAAGTTCTTTCTTTAGAAAAACCATAGCGTATCATTATTCTTCTAATTGCATGACTTTTGGTATTTTCCACAGTACCTATGGGGTAGTCAAAATAATCTTGTATATCATAGAAATTCAACCAATATTCCATTCTATCCTGCGGTTTTCGAGATACAATTCCAGTATAGTGAGCATTGTGCAAAGATTCTATTATTTCTCTAATACCAGGATAGAGAGAACGAAGATGCGCATATTTTGGTGTGAGTTCTTCATACTTCTTTGCAGCTTCTATTATTACCTTATTGTCTTCGGTTTCTAAGAAGAATCTGAAATCATCCTTTTGGTCAGTATTTCCAACTCTCTCACTAAATATTTCTTCTGAAAAAGCCTTGTTAGATATGCTTTCAATAGTTTCCTTCATTTGAGCTGCATAAGCGTCCTTAGAATTAGCTAAAACACCATCAAAATCAAAAATAATTAGCAAGCTTGAATTGATATCCTTAGAATTCACCTTCAGTAACCTCGCAAATATATTTAGAGTATTCATAAAGAATATAGATAAGCAAATAAGTTTTTTTATTGCTCTTTCTTTAAAGGCGCGCTGCAAGTAGAGCAGAAAGAAGTATTCTCTTCATTGACTGCTTGGCAGTTCCAACACTTGATTTCCTTGATTTTTCGTAAACCTAATTGACCAGTTCTTTCCCTGAAATCAAAATCCTCAAAACCCATTGCGCGTTCTTCCCTCTTTTTAGCAAGTTTGTCACTTACTTTACTTAAATCATCGTAAAAATGATCAATTTCACCTGCTCTTTCTTGAAATTTTCTATGTTCTTCAGCTCGAGCTTCAAAATCAAAAATGTATTTGAAATATTGTCTTACGTTCATGTTTTTCTCTCGGAGATAACGTTTGATGAGAAACAAAACAGCAAATAATTCGATTACTCCTAGCGTAATTAATAGTGCTACTTTGACATAAACAGTAACTGTTCCCGGAGAAAATGCTACGTAGAAACTAATGGGTAAAAACCCAGCAGCTATAATCATTAATGGTATACCTAATATTAGATATAATGCTTCATTGATAGCACTTGCAATGATGTAACCTCTACCAGAAAAGAATTCAAGCATGTAATAGGAAATAACTATGACTGCAACAATTGCAAAAGTTATGCCCCCAGCTAGCTTAAGAAACTTATTATCGACAATAAATCCGTAAATAATACCTGCTAGAATAATCAATCCTACAATGATTTGTTGTATCATATTTTCTCTTCTGAAAACCTTTCGTTTTCCCTCAGGTAGTCCATGCATAGTAATCAAAAAAATGATTTAGTAACCACTTATGTATGTTGTTATTTAAGCATACAGAATAACCATAAATCAACAAAAAATGGAAAAAATGGAGAAGGAAAATTATTCTTCTCGTTTTCGTCTTCGTCTAATGACAACAATTGCTTGAATTAGTAGAAGGGTCCCACCAATACTCAATAGAGTTATTGCATCAAATCCTGCATCTGAAATCGACTCTATTGCTATTGTATAGTTATATACTGTTCTGTGAATTGTTCCATTAACATCTACAGCTAATATGAAATAATTTATCACAATGCCTACATCGAAAAAGGTATTGAATTCATAGAAATAGATACTAGTGGTTGAATTGTATGACATAAAAGTTGTGAAGCTCTCACTTGAATTATCTGATGGATCGAATACTGTCCAAGTTAAATTGACATGTCTTTTACCATCAATGATTTCAAAATCAGTTCTATTTTCAATTCGTACTCGAATAAAATATTCGAATTCATCAAAGAAGGTTTGTGTTGCAACATCTATTTCAACATCTTCATCGTTTAGGATTGTGGTATAGACTTCTGGATCATAGATAATAATTGGTGTCTCTAAAGAGGTGAGCACTGTATAAGTGTTGTTTTCAGATAGCAATTCAATGGTATCAACTCCGTCAATATACTCGATTCTAATTCTGAATGTTACGTAATAATTATACAGCTGTGCGGGGATAAATCCTTCATAGAGATTAATAGTACCAATTGAACCAATTGGGGCTTCTGATGCAGTAACATCGATAGAATACCAATTAGATTCATCATTGAGTGAGTAATCTAGATAAACTGTCACATCTACTCCGGAAGGCACGAACACTTGTGTGGTTACAATAACGTCCATGGTGTCATCAGGAGTATCTATATCTCTTGTAACGAATTCTATTGTTGGTTTAACAATATAGACTCTATCCAATGGAGCATGATCAATGATATCAAATACTAACAAATCTATAGTTACTGAATCAATCAATACTTCATCAGCTACGTTTCCTTCATAATAATTGCCAACAATGGTAACATTTGTTAAATCGTAATCAAATCTTCCAATACAATTTTCAATTGTCCCATAATTTCCAACGGTTAAGAAGTTATTATAATAAACCTTGAACCCATTGCTTGATTTCAGGTAAATTGCATCTAAAACAATTTGATCAAATGTATTTCCGAATATTTTTGCATTCTCACAAGTAAGAATTTGTAACCCATAATTAAGAGAACTGTAATCACCGTTTTTGATAAGTAGGGAGATTGTATTTCTTGCTACAATACCAATATCGGAAGTATTGACTTGGTTACCAAGTAACTGAACATTTTCAGAAAACCAGATACTAATTCCATACGTAGAATCAAAAACACCGTTA
>DAOVRE010000211.1 GCA_030628305.1 Candidatus Heimdallarchaeota archaeon
TCATTTTCAACAATATATGGCAAAATTCTGCCACTATTATCTATCTTATCTTCATTTAGTTTCTTTACTTTACCATATCTATTAAGAAACTGACCAACTTTTTCTTGAAATCCTAATTCATCCATATCGTTCAACTAACAATTTTTGTCGGAATATTTGATTGTTGGTAACTCCATAGTATTACTAAATAAAAGTGTTTGGTGTTAAGGTAAGAAAAAACTCATCTTCGGGTTCTCATTTTAAGAGTGTCTTTATCTTCTTCCTTTTCTTCTTCTTGTTTATCACTTGAAGGAGAAGAACCTCTGTGTGAGGATCTCATGGTAAGAAGAATAATTCCAACTCCAAGGACTCCGAGTGCAATGAACATAGCATAGCTATTATCAGCCCAAATTGAATAGGAAAGAATAAGAAGAATTATACCTAAACTGAAGAAACTTATAACCGCCATTGTATAAAATAGTTTGAATTTTGGTCTTTGCATCCTTGGAAGTTTGATTTCAGTTTCCGGTTCAGGTTCTTTTTTTCTCTTTTTTGAGCTCATTTGATTTCACCCTAGATAAATGATTTATCCCTTAATTAGGCTTAATTGGGAAAAACCAATTTGTAGGGGGCACATATACTATATTCCATATAAGCGCCCATACAGCTACAAATGTTAGGAAATACTGAAACATAGCAGACATATAATATTGACGTACTTTAATTCCTGTTTCTATCTTTCTATATCTTAGAAACCAGAAAGTAGAAATTCCTAAGAATATAGCTAACATTGTTAATCCTGCTGGCCATGCTGTAAAATTAGACACACCAAAGATGATTCCACCAACAAATGCTGTAAGAACTTTGGACCAGTAAACCTTGTCAAGTGTAGGCATATTTTTTATTTTTTCAAGAATGTTTTTAGGTTTCAATCCCTCTTTTGTTTTCTTATATCCTCGGGATATCTTACCTTTCAAATAATTTTTAACTCGGATAAATATTCCTATTACATCAAGACGCAATTTACTCACCAGTGATTTCAATGAAGACTTCATTATCAAGCATTGACTTAGCTGCTTTGGTCGCTGAAATACGGCCAAAGATTGTTGACAGCTGGGTTAACAATATTTATTCAATCGGGGAAAATTTGGTTATATTAAGGTTTCGCAAGTCAACAGAAAGTCCTTTTGAACTCTTAATAGAACCAGGAAAGCGAATCCATATAACCAATTATGAAAGAAAGAAACCTACCACACCTAACAATAAAGTCCTATCAATGAGGAAGCATATTAGGGATTTACCAGTTAAGAATTTTTATCAAAGAAAAATTGATAGAGTAATTGTTATTGAAATTGCTTACAAAGATGGATTTTACAAGCTTGTAATAGAACTTTTTGGGAATGGAAATCTCATTTTAATCGGTCCTAACGATAAAATTATTCTTGCATACAAATATCGAAGAATGAGAGATCGTGATATTCATCCTGGAAAAGAATACATTTTTCCCCCAGTATCTTCAGATAACATCACTAATCATACTGAATCCACCATTATTGAAAAGATCACCAGTTCTTCAGGTAAAATTATTGCTGTTTTAAATGAACTGATGGACTTGGGACCTATTTATTCAAAGGAAGTACTTGCTCGTGCAGGGATAGTTTCAAAGAACTCAGAAGAACTAAAAGAGAATGAAATTAAGAAATTATGTGAAGAAGTTCTATCCCTTCAAACAATTATTAATAACACTGATTTCGAACCAATCAAATACTTAGATGAGGGTGAAATGGTTGATATCACTCCCATACCTCTTTCCCGTTATGACGACCTTGAACATGAAGAAGTCAGTTCATTTAATGATGAGCTTGATGAGTTCTTTTCACTTTTTGAAGAAGAACCTGAATTCGTTGAAGATAGGTCACAAGTTTCTAGTAAATTAGCAAAATATCAGAAGAAGCTTTCAAATCAAGAGAAACATCTAGAGAAACTCAGGAATCAAGAAATTGATGAGAAGAAGAAAGGTGATTTAATATATTCCAATTTTGTAAATGTAGAAGAGCTTTTAACTACAATTTTGCAGGCTAGAAGGTCTGATGTTCCTTGGGAGGAAATAATGGCCAAATTATCATTAGCAAAAGAAAAAGAAATACCTTCTGCTATGATTTTGGAGAAAATAGAACCTAAAACAAAATCAATTGTTGTTAAACTTCTAGATACTGAATCAGGAACTCATGAATTACTTGAATTAGATTTCACTAAAGCATTAACTGAAAGTGCAAATTTATTCTATGAAAAGGCTAAGAAAGGAAGAAGAAAAATACCTGGAGCATTACAAGCTATAGAACGGACTAAAATCCAGATTGCCGATACTGAATCAACCAAAGAAGTAATTGTGAAAGAGAAGGAAAGCAAACCTATGGTTGTTAAACGCTCAAAGAAATGGTATGAGAAATTCCATTGGCTCATTTGTCAAGAACACATAGTTATTGGAGGTACTGACGCAAAAGTGAACGAAAGAATCTTGAAAACATATCTAGATGATAACGATTTATTCTTCCATGCTGATGTTCATGGAGCTCCTTATGTTGTAGTTAAAGATGGCCAAAGTGGCCTTTCTGATGAGTGCATAAAAGAGATAGCTACTTTTGCACTTAACTATTCTAGTTTATGGAAGGGCAAAAAATTAGTTGGGGATGTTTACCATGTACTTCCAGATCAAGTTAGTTTAACGGCTCCTTCCGGTCAATTTTTAGCTAAAGGAAGTGTAATGGTTTATGGTGAAAAAACCTATTCTAAAAATATTGAAATAGACCATGCAATAGGGATAATTCTTTACGAGAACTATGCACAAGTGATTGGAGGTCCTGCAAGTAGTATAAGCAGTAAGGCAGATATTTATGTTCAGATAAAACCTGGAGATATTCCTAAGGGAAAAATTGTAAAGGAAGTAAAAGGAAAACTACTCACGCAATGTCAAGAAGAAGAAAAATACAAAATTGACGCGTTGACAGTAAATGATTTTTTACCATTCATCCCAGGAGATTCAAACATGGTTGAAATGTAAAATCTGGGCAATATTTACTATTAGTGTAAAACCTTTAAAGGTACTAAATTTATTTGTTATTATAAAACAAAGGATGGAAAAAATGAAATCTATATTCGATGAGAAAAAATTCGATATGGCTGTAAAAGAAATTATGACTAAGAACGTTATTACAGTTACACCAAATACCTCAACTGAAGTTTGTGCAAAGCTTCTAATTGAAAATCGAATCGGATCTGTTGTAGTAGTTGATACTGGTGAAAAAAATGTTGGTATCATTACAAAAGAGAATCTAATCAAACATGTTATTGCCAAGAACAAGAGAGCGGATAGCGTTACCGCAAAAAAGGCTATGTCTTCACCATTGATTACAGCATCTCCATCCCTAACTATCATCCAAGCTATGCAAACTATGTTCACAGAAGGCATAAGGCATCTTGTTATTACAAACCCTGAAGGAAAAATTATTGGAATATGTACAGATTCAGATGTATTCAAAGTAGTTCCACAATTAATCTTACTAGAACAAGAATATCTTAAAATAATGGCAGAAGACACAGAACACGATGAATCTCTAGATTTTGCAGGTTATTGTGATGATTGTAAAGAATATTCTGATAAACTGATTTTCAGTCAAGGTTTATACATGTGTTCAAGTTGTGCTCCTGAAGAGTTGATAGAAGGTAATGTATAAATTTTATGCAGATTCAATGCTCGGGAAATTATCCCGATATTTACGCTTTTTAGGGTTCGATACATTGTATCGTACTGATGAATCTATAGATGAAATGCTCCAGATCTCAGTAGATGATAATAGAAATGTTCTTTCTAGATCTCAAAAAGTTTTTCAATTATGTAAAAAAAGGGAGATAAAAACTCTTTTTCTTACTAATATAAGCGTTTCTGGGCAGCTTAGAGAAATAAGAGATAATTTAAATGTTGATTTCACGTGTCACCCTCTAAAGATGAGATGTAGTGTCTGCAATGGTGATTTGAAAAAGAAAAGCAAATTAGACATTTTGAATAGAATCCCAGAGGGAACAGCTAAAGAATACGATGATTTTTGGGAGTGCTCA
>DAOVRE010000118.1 GCA_030628305.1 Candidatus Heimdallarchaeota archaeon
GAGTCACCCAAACCTCCTGAAGAGAAGAAAGAGTCACCCAAACCTCCTGAAGAGAAGAAAGAGTCACCCAAACCTCCTGAAGAGAAGAAAGATGAAAAAAATGAAGAAAACGGAGAATAGTTTTCTTTATGCTTTTTTGTATGCTTCTAGCACTTTTTCTACAAAATTGTCTTCGGGATATGCTCCCTCGAATTGAATAGTACCTTCGTCAATTACTGTTTTTGGAACACCCATTACATAGAACTTCTGAGATAACTCTGGAAATTCAGTTGCCTCAATCATTTCACCAATAATATTTGAATTTGCCATCGCTATTTTATGAGCCATTCTGACTGCTGCGGGGCAGTAGGGGCATGTTGGAGTGACAAATACTTGGATTTTCATTGGTTTATCGATTTTAGCGATTTTATCAATATTTTCTTGTTTAAGGGAAACCTTACGTGCTGAAATATCCAGAATGTCCTCAACAATAGTTCCAAATTCATAACCACTTGGAATTCCGCTAAAAATCACATTGTGTTCTTTATCACCATGAAGAATAATAGTTGGGTATCTTTCAACATTATATTTTTTAGCTTCAGGAGGATCATCTTCTCTATTGAACTCCTCTATAACAATCATATTTTCAGGAGCTAATTCAGCTAAAAGCTCCAAAAGTTCTTTTGTTTGAGCACATGTCAAACAGCGATCTTTATCAACAAATAGCTTTGCTATAACTTCATTTTCCATGTGTTGGAAAATCTCTTTAACTTGTCTTTTGATATTGTCATCTACTTCTAAGGACATTGTTTATCACCAGTGTGTATTATTTATGCACACAGGTAAACAAATAGGCTTTTTCTTTTAAAGCTTTTGCTTGAACGAATATAAAAAAAGATGATGAATGGTTTTATTTTACCCAGTTCTCTTAATTATATGATAACCAAATTCAGTTTTTACAACGTCTGATAATTCTCCTTTTGCGAGCGAAAATGCTGCTTTCTCAAACTCTTTAACCATTTTACCACGTGTAAAGAAACCTAAACTTCCGCCTTTTTTACCAGATGAGCAAAGTGAGTGGATCTTAGCTAATTCTGTAAACTCTGCACCGCTTTGTATTTCCTTTAGTAATCTATCTGCCTCAGATCGTTTCTTAACGAGAATGTGACTTGCTTTTATTTTTGACATATTAACACCAAATTTCCTTTCCGCAAGATATTAAAAAAGTATTTGATTTGTAATTAATCAAGATTCTTCTCTTCTAAAATGATTCTAGCGTCAATTGCTAGTAACCCATTTTCTGTAGCAACAACCGGATTCAAGTCCATTTCGAAAATAATTGGATAGTCCTCAATTAATTTAGATAAAGTCAGAATCAATGAAGTTAATTCGCCCAAATTTACCTTGGGTAACCCTCTAAAGCCATCAAACATTGCCCTTCCTTTAATTTCATCAATCATATCTCGAACATCTTTTGAAGAAACTGGAATTAATCTAAATGAAACATCTTTGTATACTTCTACAAAAATCCCCCCAATTCCGAGCGCAATCATTTTTCCAAACTGTGAATCTGTGTTTGTTCCGATTAAAAGTTCTACACCACTCACCATTTCCTCCACACTTACACCTTCAATTTTAGCATCAGGATAAAAAGAAAGAACATTTATCATCATTTCTTGATAAGATTTAGATAATTCGTCATCAGATTTTATTCCTACTTTAACCCCTCCCGAATCAGATTTGTGAATAACATCTTCTGAAATAACCTTAAGCACGATAGGATAGCCCACTTCGTTTGCTCGTTGAATACTCTCTTCTAAATCTTTTGCAACCTTCATTTTGTTCAATGGAATCCCAGCAAGATCCATCACTTTTCTTGATTCTTCGTAGTTAAGGACAGTTCTTTTTTGGTGTCTTGCGTCTTCGAAAATTGATTCAATTCTATTCATTTGAGATACAACTCTATTAGACCTGTTAATTTCTAGATGAGTTTACCAGATTATACTTAAATTAAAATCTTCTGAAAGTAAATAAAAAAAGGAAAAGGAAATTAATAAAATAAAGAAGGAATGGAGAGTTTTCGAGTAGATGGAGCATCTGCAGCTATCATATTGAACATAAATACCGTTACAATTGCAAATTCTACATCTAAACCAGCTGAAGCAGTGAAGTTTTGCCAGTAATATGATCCACTGTAACTATATCTAAATCTATAGTCTCCAGCACCTATACCTTCAAACGTTGCTAAGCCATTTGCATCAGTAAGTACAGAAATACCTGTATAACTACCTGTTGAGGTAAATAGATACACTTGTCCATTATTTACGTCTACCCCATCAACAGTTAGATGCACTTGAATTGTACCTCCTCCAATATTGAATTCTAGAGTTGTCCCATTGATTGCATCAAATTCTGGGGACCAGAAACGTTTTGCTAGATAATCAACTCTCCATTTGAAAGTTCCATCACCTATTCTTGGGCATGATAAATAGCCTGAACTCAGATCAGCATAGTAACCGGTATAACTACCAGTTGGTGTGAAAAGATATGCACGTGGTCCATCTATATCGGTTCCATTTCCATCAAAAACATGAAGATAAACAATCCCACCACCAATATTGAAATCAATATTCAAATCGGGTGATGCAGTAAAGACTGAAGACCAATATCGCTTTGCAAGGTAGTCTGCTCGGAATTTGAAGTCAGCTTCACCGACTCCAGTGAAAACTGCTATTCCATCTCCATCTGTATTTGCGTATTTACCTGTGTAAGAACCTGTGTCTGTGAAAAGATAGATGCGAACACTTGTTAGGTTAAC
Source organism: Candidatus Heimdallarchaeota archaeon (assembly GCA_030628305.1). The sequence goes on from DAOVRE010000118.1 coordinate 2,798, forward strand.
ATTGTATTCATTAAACAGATGAACAATAACTGTTCCACCGCCTAAATCAACATCTACTATTAGTCCATCTGCAGTTGTAAAGACATCACTCCAAAATCTACGTGCTAAGTAATCAACACGGAATTTATAGTCTCCACCACCTAGAGTGGTAAATTCAGCAATTCCTGAGGCATTAGTATTAGCATAAGCTCCAGTGTAACTACCACTTGGTGTAAAGGCATAAACTCGTACTCCTATTATTGGAGTACCACCAGACGTAACATTTGCATAAACAGTACCACCACCGATATCATAAGACACTACTTCAGTTTGGTCGAAGTAAAATACAGGAGACCAGAAGCGTCGTGCTTGGTAATCAACTCGCATCCTATAATTCGAAGTACCCACACCTTGAATCTCAACCATTCCACTAGCATTTGTATTACCATATTTACCAGTGTATGATCCAGATTCAGTAAATAGATAAACCCGGACATTAACAATTGGTTTACCTGCTGATGTAATATTACCATATAGAGTACCTCCTCCAATTGAAGCTTGAATAACTTCACCATCTGTTGCATTAAATACAGGAGACCAGAAACGTTGTGCAAGATAATCAATTCTTATTTTGAACCATCCAGCTGCAACTCTTTCATATGTGGCTATACCTGTGTCATTAGTGTTTGACCATTTTCCACTATAGCTGCCTGATTCTGTAAATAGGTAAGTTCGTGTGTTTTGAATTGGAAATCCAGAACCATCTGTGACATTTACATATATAGTTCCCCCACCGACGTTAACATCGATTACTGAACCATGAGATGCACCAAATTCTTGACTCCACAATCGATAAGCCAGATAATCAACTCTAAACTTAAAGAGAGTTCCTCCAGGAACATTAGGAAAGAATGCCAAACCTGTAGCATTGGTATTAGCATATCGTCCAAAATATGACCCGCTAGCTCTAAATAGGTAGACTCTTACATTAGGTATTGGATTATCTCCTCCATCGATGACTCGACAATAGATATCTCCTCCGCCTGTATCTATTTCAACATAGGTTTGACTTGGAAAGGTTACATCTTCACTATAATAAGTAATACCTGAAACATCAGCTCGAAACTTATAGTTTCCATTTTCTAATGAAAAAGTACAAATACCATCAGAATTTGTAACAGAATTTTTACTGAGATAATGCCCAAAAGTGTCATAAACATAAGTTATTGCTCCTTCAATTGGAGTATCTACAGATTTCACTTTAACAGTCAGAGTTCCTCCTACAACTTTTATTTTTATTGGACCAATATTGTCAGGATGAGTAAATTCAGCTGAATAATGAAAAGCAAAATCCTTTGAAGCTCTAGCTTTGTAATGGCCTGGGAACAAGTAAGACTCTGATCTTCCAATAGAGTTAGTTGGTTCTCCTGAGTAAGCATACTCCCCAGTTGCCTTGTAAAAATCAATATTTGCACCAGTTATAGGCACTTCAGAACCATCTTCAAAAGTCACGATTACTTTTTCACCTGTTGTAACTAAAATAGGATTAGTAACTTCTAATAAAGAATGGCTTGATTCACTGCTAATTATTAAAATAGCAATCTCTGCACCACTTGCTACTTCAGAAAGATCGTCAAACGATGCTATAAATTCAACTTTTTGCGTACTACCCTCTGTTATTAAACTATCTTTTTCATTCAATGGCTCCCATTTTACGTCTTTGGCTTCTTCCCCATCGACCCAAATGACTGAAACTCCAGTGATGTTTGCATTCGTACCTCCAATCACATTTTGTATTTGAAGAGACATGTAATCACATAGACCATCATTATCATAATCTTTGAAGCTATTTTCATTAAGTAAAACAAGATTTGGCTCTGGTCCAGTGTTTAACATTGGCATTACAACGAGTAGAACAATTGCAGTGCCTGCTAGCACAAGAGAGATAAGAATAACAGTTGCTACTACGGGCGATACAGCCCGATTTCTCTTTTTGAATCTAATCATAGATATTCACTATATGAAGAGGGTCCTTTTTTTATTTTAAATTATCTATAAAGGAAAAAGGAAAAACAAAAAAAGAAAAAGCAAAAAAAAGATTAATTCACTGCTTTCTTTTTCAGTACCATGTAAACGATAGTACCTATAAGTAAAACCCCTCCAACTGCCCCTAGCAAAATACCTAATTTTTCGCCGGTGGTTAAACCATCTCCATCAGGAGGATCTGTAGTTTGTGTCTCATCAGGCTCAACTGTGATGGAGATATATTCCACATCTGAATAAGTATAACCAGGTAAACTAGCTTGGATAGAGAATTCAAAATCTCTCTCTACAGTTACAGTCATACTACTTGTAATCCAAGTAAAGATAACAATACCAGAAGCATCGGTGTTTTTAGAAGCAATTTCTGTTGAAGAGTATTCAAAAACACCAGCTTGAGCAAGTATTTGGACTGTTGCACCTTCAATATCTAATCCGTTAGCTGTAACATGGACAGTTATGGTAACATTAGCTCCTTTTATTATAGAAAGAGGGTCAGCACTACTAGCTGTTTCCAGTGTCAGTACATCAGGATTAACATGGACAGTTATTACTGAAGAATTTGTATTGTAATATTCTTTGATTAGTGATAAGTCAATATGATAATCAAAACCACCAATAGGAGCACTAATATCAGAAGTATCCCATACCACTGAAACTGAACCTGCTGCATCAGTTATTAATTCAATTGTATCAGTACCAGATCCAATGAAAGTACCTGCTGGAGCAGTAAATGTAGCATTTGCATAGGCTACAGGTTGACCTATTTCATTGAATGTTTCCATACTTAATAAAATATGTTCGCCAACTGTGGCAGTTGTTGCATTTGCATTTAAGAGAATGTTGGTAAAATTATGTGAAAATGCTAAAACGTCTATTGTAATATTAAGCTCATTGAGTAATATAGTTGTTGGAAAACGGAATATAGAAGTTATTACAATCTCTAAAGGAGATCCTACTTCGGGAGAAGTCCATGTTGTCACAAAGTAACCATTGGAGTCTGTTAAAGCAGTTATGTTAGTTTCACCATTTGTAAATTCTCCATCAAGAGCATCAAGTAACACTTCTGTGTGACTCACTGGTCCATAATCTCCAACAGCCCTTGCAGTCACTATTAC
>DAOVRE010000155.1 GCA_030628305.1 Candidatus Heimdallarchaeota archaeon
AAGCGATGAGATACCATTTTTTATAAACTGGAATTTCTGCTCTCTTCTTCATGAAATTGAGCACAACAGATGCTACAATAAAACCAGCAGAAATAATGAACATTGAACCAAAAGCACCCAATGTTCTCAGAGCATCAGCACTGTCAATTTTATCTAAGAAGTTTTCTCTTAACTCAACATAGAAGTTATTTGTAGCTCTGTAAACATCTTCATGCCAAAAGAGTGTTGCCATGTCTCCAGGCAAAGCTGGATATGTAACATGCCATGTCTTATAGATATGATCAACAGGTAAATAAACGTAATTAGCCCCAGGGACTTCCCACTCGTATCCAAATGTAGTCTTATTGAGAAGTGAATAAGCCTCTTTATAGTCGATAGCTTGTGTATTGTATTGTACTCTATCCCTGCGTTCAATTATAGACCCTGTTTTAGGTTCTACTAACATGAATTGCATGTGGAATTCATCTCGTAATGTACCAGGGAAGGAATGAGTAATTACAAAATCTGTTGCTTGATATTCTCTACCATGAAGGATACTCCATCTTCCTGCATGTTGGAAACTTTCATTAATGAAGTTAGCGTCTTGCATCCAATATAGGCTGTTTTCCTCATTTTGTAGATAAGGTATTTGAGCTTGAGCAGTGTAAACTAATACTGTTTTATCAACAAACAGAGCAGTATCTGTTAATGAGGAGAAGATGTAAGGTCTAAGGAAATACTCTGTCCATTGTTGTCTTAGACCTCTTTCAACAAATGTGTATAATCCGAATGAATCATATGTTTCATTTGCTTTGAATTCAGGATCACTTAGAACCCAATTATTAAATTGAATATTGTTCTCACTTTGCCAAGCTTCAACGAAAGTGTGTAACTGATCTTTGTTAGTAATCGAAAAGGTGTTAGAGACATAACTGAGATGAACTAGCCCTTGAGAATAATCTGACAGATAAACATCACTTCCATCAACATATACACTGTATGCTAAACCTTTGTGTTCAGCACCATCAAATCTGGCTGTTTCAGAAGGACTGAGTTTATTAGAGATATCTACTACAACAAGCCCATAAGCTCCTTGTGTTAAATAGGCATTAGTTCCTTCAACATGAACATCAACGTAAGGTGTTTCAGAAGGTCCATATGCAAATTGACCTTGTTCAATAAGAGTACCATTAAACAATATATCGAATATTAGCAAACCCTCAACTGCATCAAGAACGTATAGGAAACCATTTTCTGCTTTAATATCTAGAATGTTATTGAATGTTGCAAAATCGATTGAATCATAATGATATTCAAGTGCCATTGTACCGTCGAGACCATCTATACTAACTACATCAATTCCGTCAATTCCTAAACCCACGAAAGCATAATCGTTGTATTCATCTACTGAAAGAGCATCTCCATTTAATCCTGCAAAATTAACTACTGTTGGACTTACTATTTTTTCCTCAGTTAGCAATCTGGCAAAGGTTAGACCATATTGTCCATTTGCTATTATAAGAGCATCATAAGGAGTTGATGTTCCGAAAACTGCATGATCAACATCTCGCATATCAGCACTCCCAAAATTATTCCATTGGTCAAGTTCGTAAATAGCGCTTGGGTCAGTTGCATTGAGTATTTCTAATCCTTCGGCACCTTCTACTGCATAAATATATGAATCAACTACAACAAGGTTTGAGATATAACCATCAACAGCTATAGGATCATAACTAGGTTTGACTCCAGAAGTGTCAAGAATGAAGTCTCCGAATTGCCCTATTGCTTTGAATAAGGGATCAGTCATATTAACGATCTTGATATCAGTTCCACCCTCTATCACATAAGCTAGGTTATCTTCTACGAAGAGTTCCATAGATTGAGCGTAATAATACCCTGGAATATTAGCGATTGCTATGATTTTACCAACATCAGTTACATCATATGTTCCAAGTTTTTCTGCATAATACAAATCTAAATCCCAATCAATACTTGAACTTGATAATGATTGATTGTTAACTAAGGGGAATCTTTTTCCATCCATAAGAGGATCTTCAATGCCTAAAACCCATTCCATAGCAGTTCTTTCACAAACATATGATATTTGATTTTCATAAAGCCAATCCAATGAAGGCTTTCCGAGTAAATAATTCAAATAGGCTGCAAGGGATTTTGCGTATTCTTGCTCTTGTGGAGTATCAATTCCATAAATATCTATTAAAAGTTGTTCAACATCAACAATTAAATCATATTGTCCTTCAAAATCAAGACCTCTTACTAAATCAAGAAAGTATTTAGTTGAACCAGCTTCGCCTGTTAGTAATGAGTAATCATGACCATTATATGTAGCATCATACAATATCTGATAACTTGTTGCACTATCAAAGTTAAGATCTGGAAAAGCAGGTCTCACACTTAACCAATTGTGGGGTAAATAGATGCCTAGATTAACTATACCTTCTTCTTCAGCATAGGTTCTATTCATAACTGCATAAGCTAATTCATCAAAAGTATAACCTAGTGATGTATTAAAACCGATTAATTCTTCTTGAATTAGTTTTGATGCAATAAAACTCTGAAAACCATACTCTGATCCATTTCCAAAATATTCAATATAATATGGCCAAAGATAGTTGAAATTCAAAACAGTTTCGCCACCAGTTAGGGATGAGTCTTCCGCATTAAAGAGAAATTGTTTTCTATAAGCATAAACTACATAGTCAGATTCTACGTCGTACTCTAAAACTGTTTTATTAATAATAATGTCAAAAACTAGTTCACCTTGTACAAAGAAGTATGATACTGGCGTATTATAGTCGATGTAACCTTCTCTGTCTGTAACATTGAAGAATTCAAAAACTGCTTGATCAACAAATTCTGAAGTATTTGTTCCTACACCTGTATACATCCATTCAGAGAAATTACCGCTTCCGTCATTTGGTAAGAAATCACTCTCTGTCAACCGAGCATTATTATCCATATCTGTATATATTTGGGTAATTAAATTCGAAGAGTGAAGAGGAAGCAATACACCCATTGCGATTGATGAACTTACTGTAATTGTTAAAATTAAAATACCTATAATTGTACGGAGTTTACCTTGCATTCTAGTATCCTCATTAATGATTATTTATCGTTTCGTCTCGCTAATATATATTTAAATGTAATGACTGAAACATTCATCAGCGAGATTTAATTTTGTAAAAAACAATTTTGAACTATTATATACCTTTCGCTCTACATATACCAAGAATTTGGCAAAAAGAAAGGATAAGACGTTAATTTAGATATTTTAAATAGCATGAAAATGAATAGAAATAAGAAAGAGTTTGTTCCTATTCTTTTACCTTTTCTTCTTTAACTCTAACATTGATTCTGTATCGTTGTTTGTTCATTAAATCTTCAAGATTTATTAAATCAAAATATTCACTAATGTTATTTTGATCGTCTAGAATTTCAATATAGAGTTCAGAGAGGTTTTCATAACGTTCTAATAATGATTTTGGCAACTCATTATAAGTAAAAATGCCTCTGATTATTGAACCATTATTTCGCTTTTCAAGAATTGAGATGTTTACATCAAGATTGGAATAAATATCTCTAAAATTTCTGTACTCTTTAGTACTAAGACCTTTGTTACTTGGTTGAATTATCATATAACCTCTGGTTGCATCTTTTTTCACGGAAAAACTTGAACCATAGAGCTGTTTCTGTTCAAGAAGGTCCGATATTCTAGGTTTATTATCATAAATATCAACGGAAACCAGGTTACAAGGACCTCTCACATTTTCAAATATTCTAATAAAATTGCTTAAATCTGTTTGATAGAAAGTTGATGTAGTTAATGAACCAAGCATTATATCACAGAAGATATTAGCTATTCTATCAGTAAATCTTTCTAATAACTCACTCAAACTCATTGTTGGGTTGGCTTTCACAAGCATATTTTCATCGAAGAGGATGAAAGGAATGTTTATTGATTCTTTCTTATTCATGAGATTATAAATGAAGGTAAGTGCACTGACAGTTTCATTAAGTGCGCTTTCATCATTTGGCAAGCTTAGAACCAGAACGGGTTGAACATCAGCATTTTCTAAGAACTTGAGTATAGGTGTAAGCAACCCTAACAAGAAAGCGTTATTTTCTACAAAAATAAATACAATGGAGACTTCTTTGTGTAAACGTGCTAATCTATCTTCAACTCTGTCCTTGTTTGTAAGATACCACTGATTACCCTGAAAAAATGTTTGATCTTCCAAGGGCTTATTTGGAACTTCAATAAAAGGAAATTTATCATCGATACTCTCGTATTCATTTAGAGTAGATACAATTAGTGCTGGGGGGAAGTTTTCTCTTATACGTGTCTTCATTCGAGAAAGGATATTAATCCCTGTTTTTCCAGCAAAAACATAACCGAACGAAGAGGATTTTGTAGTAGTCTCTAAAAACAAAGTATCTGATTTTTCACTGCCGAGTAAGATATTTTCTGAGGTTTGACTGTTCTTGACTATGTTTTGATGATTAAATTTGTATAGTCCATTGAAAAAACTTGGTTGTTCTTCCTTTTCTTTTCGTTTTTTCTTTCCAAATATCGAGCTTATCTTTGCCATCTCTACTTCAATTACTGAGATTCATTCTTCCTTTTAAGAGTTTTCCAATTTATTGTAAAAAGAAAAATAGGGGAGAGTTAATTTAACTCTCTATCGTTTCTTTAACATTGAGAACCTGTATGGTATTAATCCTTCCAGGAAGTCCAACTACTGAACCAGCAACAACTATTACATCATTGTTAAGCTGAAGGAATTTTTCAGTGTGGAGCTTCTTTATTGTACTGGATATCATCTGATTAAAGTTACCTTCATGAGGATGATAGAGAGATTTTACTGCCCATAATAAATTGACCCTTCTCATTGTTGATTCGTCTGGAGTAACAGCATAAATAGGTAGAGGGACTCTGTTTCTTGATATCATTCTTGCCGAGTATCCTGTTTGAGTAATAGCAACTAAAGCTTCAAC